>CAZZWW010000158.1:0-7023 GCA_964657815.1 Vulcanimicrobiota bacterium
ACCGGCCAAGCCTATTCGAAGAAGGCGGCGGGCTTCCACTACACGACCTACCTCGACCAATCCTGCTCCTGCCATCCCAAGGACGGCAACCGCATCTCGTCGCTCCTGCACGATTTCACTCTGCGGCGCGGCGATGCCGTGGTCACGAACACAGGGGTCAAGGTGTTCCACGGCAGCGGCCACTTCCCCTATCGCCAGGCCGATTTCGTTCGGCTTGCGGAAAGCCGCGATGTCAAGAAGGCGGCGCTGACCTCGTTCCGCGCCATCGAACGGGCCGCCTACGTGTCGAACCACCCGAGCGTCGCCCAGGCGGCGCGGCCGACGCCGGTCGTGAGCCTCAAGCCGTTCGAGCACCAAGCCAGGCTGGAGCCGGTCAGCCCGTTGCCCGCCACGCCGTAGGCTCCGGCCGCGCCGTCAGCCTCCGCCTTTCGACGCCTTGTCGAACGACCGGGCAGCGGATCAACTGCTTCCAACTCGAGCTGGAGGCTCCGTATATGACGGACACCGTCACGACCAAGGTGGGCGCCTGCCCGCACGATTGCCCCGACACCTGCGCGATGATCTACACGGTGGAGAGCGGCGTCCTGACCCAGGTGCGCGGCGCGCCGGACCATCCGCTGACCCGCGGCTCGCTTTGCGGCAAGGTCGCCGACTTCGACCGCCACCACTACAATCCCGATCGCGTGCTCTTTCCCATGAAGCGCGCCGGCGCCAAGGGCGAGGGTAAGTTCGAGCGCATCAGCTGGGAGGAGGCGATGGACACGATCCACTCGCGCTTTTCCGGCATCATCGCCGAGCACGGCGCCGAGGCCATCCTGCCCTACAATTATCTCGGCAACGAGGGCATCATCCAGGGTCTCACCGTCGGCGACGCCTTCTTCAACAAGCTCGGCGCGAGCGTGGCGGAGAAGACCTTCTGCGGCTCCGGCTCCTCGACCGCCTGGCTCTTGACCAACGGGCCGACCAACGGCACCGACCCGCTGAGCTTCAGCCAGTCCAAGCTCATCGTGATCTGGGGCTGCAACTCGATCTCGACCAACATTCACCATTGGCACATCGTCAAGGAGGCGCAGCGCAACGGCGCCAAGGTCGTGGTGATCGACCCCTATAGATCGCGCACCGCCAAGGCGGCTGACTGGCACATCCAGCCCAGGCCCGGCACCGACGGCGCGCTGGCGATGGCGATGATCCACGTGATCATCAACGGCAACCTCGTCGACAACGACTACGTCGAGAAGCACACGGTCGGCTTCGACAAGCTGAAGGAGCGGGCCCAGGCCTTCACGCCGGATTATGCTGCGGAGATTTGCGGCGTAGCGGCGGAGGACATCCGCCTGCTGGCTCACGAATACGCGACGACGCGCAACGCGGCGCTGCGCCCCGGCGTGGCGGTGGAGCGTTCGGCCGGCGGCGCGCAGGCGCTGCGGGCGATTTTCTCGCTGCCCGCGCTGACCGGCTCGTGGAAGGATCCCGGCGGCGGCATCTACCAGATGCCGTTGTGGGAGTTCCCGATCCTGTTCGACCGCGTCTGCCGGCCGGACCTGATGCCCGAGGGGACCCGCGTCGTCAACGTGCTGCAGCTCGGCGCCGCGCTGAACGGCGATCTCGGCCTCGACCCCGGCCTGCACGGCCTCATGGTCTACAACGCCAACCCCGTCTCGAACTCCGCCGAGACGGCAGCGATCAAGCGCGGCCTCGCCCGCGAGGACCTGTTCACCGTGGTGAGCGAGCATTTCGTCACCGACACCGCCCGCTACGCCGACATTGTGCTGCCGGCGACGATGGCGGCCGAGCACGAGGACCTGATGTTCTCGTGGGGGCACTTCTTCTTCACCTACAACGAGAAGGCGATCGAGCCGCCGGGCGAGGCAGTCTCCAACGCCGAGCTGTTCCGTCGGCTCGCCGCGCGATTCGGCTTCACCGAGCCGCAGTTCGCCATGTCCGAGATCGAGCAGATGGAGCATTTCATCGACTGGGCCTCGCCCAAGATGGGCGGTGTCGACCTCGCCGGAATCCGCGACCGCGGCTGGCTGGCGCTCAATCTCGGCGATCCGAAGACGCGCACGCCGCACGCGGAGGGCAACTTTCCCACGCCGTCCGGCAAGGTCGAGTTCTACTCGGAGGGCGCGGCCGCCGGCGGCAACTTCGTGGCGCCGCCGTTCCGCCAGATGTACATGGGCTTCCAGGGCGGCGAGCCGCTCGACCCGCTGCCCGGCTACGTGCCGGCCTTCGAGCGTCCCGAGACCAATCCGGCCCAGGCGGCGCGTTTCCCGCTCAATATCGTCTCGCCCAAGAGCCACGGCTTCCTGAACTCGCAATACGCCAACGAGACGCACAAGATCGCGCGCCAGGGCGAGCAGGCGATCCTGATCAACCCGGCTGACGCGCTCGGCCGCAGCATCGCCGATGGCGCCGTGGTCAGCGTGTTCAACGATCGCGGCACGTTCCATGGGCAGGCCAGCGTAACGGAGGATGTGCCGCCTGGCGTCGTCGTGGCCTCGCTCGGCTACTGGCATGCGCTGAACAAGGGCGGCGCGGTCAACGTGGTCAGCTCTTCGGCCTACGGCGGTATGGGCCACTCGCCGACGTTCTCGGACAATCTGGTGGAGGTCAGGCTCGCGGTGTGACGGCCGGCGATCGATGGCGGACGACGCCGCCTCCATCGCAGAGCATCGAACCGAGACATGTCTGACGGGTTGAAGCCTATCGTATGATTACAAAGCGCCGACCACAGAGGACACCATGACCGATCCGATTGCCGATGCCCCCCGCCTCCTCACCCGCGAGCAGCGACAGGCCGCGGGCAAGGCGCTGCGCGGGGTGGTGACCCGCGAGAGCCACGCCGACTTCACGGTGGACCCGCACCGCGACCCGCTGCCGATCCTCACCGCCGGCGATGCCGACCGTCTGCAGGCGTTGGTGCCCGAGCGCTACAAGCGCATGGACGCCTCGCCGTTCGCCTTTTACCGCGGCGCAGCGTCCCTTATGGCGCACGATCTCGCCCCGATGCCGCACATCGGCCTGCCGGTGCAGGCCTGCGGCGACGCCCATCTCATGAACTTCGGCGCCTTCTCCTCGCCCGAGGGCAACGTGCTGTTCGACATCAACGATTTCGACGAGACCTGCCCCGGCGTCGACTTCGTCGTCGACCTGAAGCGCCTCGTCGCCTCGGTCGCGGTGGCGGCGCAGAACGCCGGCCTGCCCGACAAGAAGGCCCAGGCGATGGCCGCTTCGACGGCGAAGGCCTATCGTGACTTCATGAGCGATCTCGCCGAGCGTTCGCCGCTCGAAGTCTGGCAGGCGCGCATGGACCTCAAGGCGCAGGTCGAGGGGCTCGGCGACGCCTCGCTCGAGACCGAGATTCTCGAGACGATGCTCAAGGCCGAGACCAAGGGCAAGGCGTCGAGCGAGAGCCCGAAGCTCGAGACCGGCGCCGACGGTGCGACCCATTTCGCCGACAAGCCGCCGACGATCTTCCACACCTTGCCCGACGGCAAGCCCGTGGGGAACGTGCTCTCCCACGACGCCTACGAGCGCTACAAGGCGACCCTGCTGCCGGAGCGCGCCATGCTGCTCGACCATTACCGGCTAGCCGATACCGCCTTCAAGGTGGTGGGCGTCGGCAGCGTCGGCACGTTCTGCGCCATCGGGCTGATGCTGAGCGCCGACGGCGACCAACTCGTGCTTCAGCTGAAGCAGGCCGGCGTCAGTGCCGTAGCGGGGCTGGCGCAGGGTGCTACGCCGGCGAGCCACGGCGGCAAGCGCGTGGTCGATGGCCAGCGTACCCTGCAGGCTGCGAGCGACGTCTTTCTCGGCTGGACGCAGGACGAGGGCGGCCGCCAGTTCTACCTGCGCCAGCTCAAGAACCGTCGGCTCGGCTCGATCGCCGAGGCGATCCAGGGCAAGGCGCTGCCGGCCTACGCCACGCTCTGCGGCCGCACCCTGGCCCGCGCCCACGCCCGCACCGGGGACGCGCAGATGATCACCGGCTACGTCGGCAAGTCCGAGGCGCTCGACGAGGCGCTGGCGACCTTCGCCATGAGCTACGCCAGCCAGACCGTGCTCGACCACGCCAAGCTCTCGGCCTCGTCGCTCGCGCCCGCGGCGGTGACGCATAAGGCGGCGTAGCGCCGCGCGCCGGAGGCGGCCATCGGGGCATTTCTTGGCGGGCTCGGAACCAGGAGCCCATCATGAGCAGCCAGTGGCCCGAGGCCGACTACCTCGGAAACGAGCGCCGGACCCGACCTGTTGCACTCTCCAGCGCGCCCGGCACCAGCTCTCGATACAGCAGTCGGCTCGGATCGACCGGGCCGATGAAGGTGATGCGACCGTCGGGCACGCGGTTGAAGCCGCAGCGGCCGTAGTACAGGAGGTCGCCGACCAGCAGAACCAGAGCATGGCCCTGTTCCTGCGCTGCCTGCAGCGAGCGATTCATCAGGGCCTCGCCGATGCCGCCTTTTTGGAACGCAGGTTCGACTGTGAGCGGCCCCAGGAGCAGCGCCGGCGCGGCGCCGCAACGGATCCGCGTCATGATATTGGATCCCACAAGCAGCGTGCCGACGCAGGCGACGACCGAGAGCGACGCCTCCGGCGGTACGCCCTCGCGCAGCCGGTAGGCCGAGCGCGCGTAGCGTCCCGGGCCGAAGGCGCGGGCGTTGAGCCGGTCGATCGCGGGCTGGTCGGCCGCCGTCTGCAGGCGCAAGGTGAAGGCGGGCTGGGCCATGGGCGGCGCGTAGCACGCGTCCGCCGGCAGGCAAACTACCAGTCGGCCGGCGGCCGGCGCTCCTCCGTGACCTCGATGATCCGCGCCCGCGTCGCGGCGGTCGTGCCCTTGGGCAGCGCGTCGGGTGCGAACCAGCCGGCCTCGGCGATCTCCAGCGAGGGCGGCGTCGTGTCGGGTGCCTCGAAATCGCGCACCACGTAGCAGGCCACGTGGTCACGACGGCCGTTGCGGTAGAACCCGTGCAGCACGGGCCGCCCCAGGCAGCGGATGCCGCCCTCCTCGAGCAGCTCCCGGACCGCCGCCGCCTCGGCCGACTCGCCTCGGTCGACCCCGCCGCCGGGCAGGTACCAGCCCGGCACGTAGCTGTGGCGCACGAGGAAGATGCCGCGCGCGTCGAGCACCACGGTGCGCACCCCGAGCGTCACGGCGCGAGTGACCCAGAGGCGATGGTGAAGGGCCGAGGCGAGCCGCACGACACGGGACTTGAGCATGGGGCGAGCTTACGCGACGCGATGAGGCTTGGGCATCCCGGCTGCTCAGTTCCTGAAAGGTGGATCGATATTCGACTGGCGTTCTCCAGTACGCCGAAGGCGAACCCGGAACCTGTGAGCGTCACCGCATTTCGGTTGGACCGACGCGGCGTACAACGCGATCCGCAACAATCTATACCGGGGCTGACACGTCCTCCCGCAGGGCCTTGCGCGCCTCCCAGCGCACCACCTCCTCCGGCTTCTCCGCCGTGGCATCCTGCCGAGCGATCACCGCCTCCAGGCTCGCGGGCGCAAAATCCCAGGCGTCGACGCCGACGTCGCAGGATTGACTGGTGCCGGGCAGCGAGGCGTGGGTGTGGCCGTAGAGGTGGCGCACGCCGCGCCATACGCCGGGCCAGGCGCGATGGGCGTAATGCGCGAGGAAGAGCCGGTGCTCGCGGCCGTTGCCGTCCTTGAGCGTCAGCCGCGCGCTCTCGACCACGGGGCCCTCCCAGGGCAGGTGGAGGACGCGATTGGTGTCGTGGTTGCCGGCGACGAGGCGCTTGCGGCCGTGGAGCTGCGCGAACAACGCGGCGCAGCGCTCGCGGCTTGGACCGTGGACCACGTCGCCGAGGTGCCACACGGTGTCGTCCGGCCGCACACGCGCGTTCCAGCGCGACACGATGATCTCGTCATGCGCCTCGATGGTGGCGAAGGCCGGCCGCGTCCGCAGCAGCTTGGAATGGCCGAAATGGGTGTCGGCGGTGAAGAAGGTTGTCACACGGCGTTCTTCACCGACGCGGCCACCGCCGTCCATGAGGTTTTTGCGCACGCGGGGGCACCACGGCATTCGGGAGCCCACTTAGCGCGTCGGTGGAGACGCCGCCCGGACCATCGACCGGCACACGTCTCGGCCTTCGGAGAGGAACTTCGCTGGAACATTCCGAGAAAAGCTGCCCTATCGAGACAGTGCCAAAGTCCGCACAATAGTCTCACGGCGAAGCTTATTTCACTCTTATTAGAAGACTTCCCACGGTCTTGGAACATCAGGCAGAAGCGTTCCCGCTCGAGGTCCTTGCTCGGCAGGGTATCTGTCCGAGCTGCACCGACATTACGACCCGATCGGAGCGACCGCATCATGCGGCCGCGGCGAGGCATCGAACGCTCTCCGTGCGCCGTGGCGTTCTGCTTGCCCTGCTGTTCCTCGGGCTGGTTGCCGTCGGCCAGTTGGTACTCACTCTTCAAGCTTTCTCGTCGGCCGCGTTCATGCTCCAGCGAGCCCAGACCTCCAACAGGCAGCTGAGCGCCTACCAGCTGCTCTCGATCGATCTTCTCGAATACATCCGCATCGAGCAATCGCATTCTCCGACGGTCGACTTCGTCGAACGACGGCAAGCCGCCGTCACGGCAGATCTCACGACCCTGGACATGTTGGTGAGGTTCGAGGTCGCGCTCGTGCGAGAGAACGGCGGGAACGAGGGCGACGAGCCGGAAAGTCGCCGTCTCCAGCGCATCCACTTCGCCATCGAGCGCCTCATGGCCTCTCCCGCGGCATCGACGGCAGGCGTCTACGAGGATGACGTCAAGCCGATGCTGGTCGAAGCAGTTGCGGGCGAGCAGGCGGAGGTCGAGGATGTTTTGCGCTCCATGAAGGCTCTTCAGGCAAGCATGCGGGCCGCAGGCCCGATGGGCGTGTTGCTCCAGCTTGCGGCCGCCGGCCTCGTGATAGGGCTTGTGAGTCGGTTGGTTCTCAACCCGCTGGCCCGTCTCGTCGCCGACCGAAACGACGAACGCACATGCACGGTCCTCACGTCGCCACGGCACTTCGAC
>CAZZWW010000159.1:0-7006 GCA_964657815.1 Vulcanimicrobiota bacterium
GAACCAGCCTTCGCCGACGAGCCAGCCGGCGGCCTCGTCCGGCGCCGTGCCGCGAACGAGCCGCCCGACCTTGCGAACGCCGCCCTTGTCGAGGGCGGCGCGCTACCTCTCGTCGCTCGTCCGCATCGCGATTGGCACGGCGACGTCCTGGTAGATAGAGCCGGTCGCGTCGGGGGTCGGCCTCGCCGCCCCTGTACAGCGGCCATGGCCAGCGTTTCGAGTGCGGCGACGATCCGAGGAGTGGCCTCTCCCCGCGTCGGCGGCCACCTGCCGTGCAGAGGCCCGTCGGACGATTCGAAGCCCTTCGTCCGAAAACCTGACCGTTAACCCCGCGTCTTCCCGCGCGTTGACTCGACTCCGGCGCCTCTTTAACGACACCCGCCTGTGATGCGCCGGCCGAAGAATGGCGCGATCCGGGAGCCCCGTGTTGAAGATATTGGTGCCCGTCAAGCGGGTCGTCGACTACAACGTCAAGATCAGGGTCAAGCCGGACGGGTCCGGCATCGACCTCGCGGGCGTCAAGATGAGCATGAACCCGTTCGACGAGATCGCCGTGGAGGAGGCGCTGCGCCTCAAGGAGGCGGGCGTCGCCACCGAGATCGTCGCGGTCTCGATCGGCCCGCAGGGCGCCACCGAGACGCTGCGCAACGCCCTCGCGCTCGGCGCCGACCGCGGCATCCTGGTCAAGACCGACGCTGCCGTCGAGCCGCTCGCCGTCGCCAAGATCCTCAAGAAAGTCGTCGAGGACGAGCAGCCGCGGCTGGTGATCCTCGGCAAGCAGGCGATCGACGACGATTGCAACCAGACGGGACAGATGCTCGCCGCCCTTCTCGGCTGGGGCCAGGGCACCTTCGCCTCCAAGGTCGTGGTGTCGGGCGATGCGGTCGAGGTCACGCGCGAGGTCGATGGCGGCGCGCAGACCTTGGCGCTCAAGCTGCCGGCGGTGGTCACGACCGACCTCCGCCTCAACGAGCCGCGCTACGCCTCGCTGCCCAACATCATGAAGGCCAAGAAGAAGCCGATCGCCGAAACGACCCCCGAGGCCTGCGGTGTCGACGTGGCGCCGCGGCTGCAGGTGCTGAAGACGAGCGAGCCGCCGGCGCGCCGGGCCGGTGCCAAGGTCGGCAGCGTCGCCGAACTGGTCGCCAAGCTCTCCGACGCCGGAGTGCTGGCATGACGACCCTGCTTCTCGCCGAGGTGGCCGGCGGCAAGCTCGGCGGCACCACCCTCAAGGCGCTGACGGCCGCCAAGGCGATCGGCGCACCGGTCGACGTGCTCGTCGCCGGACAGGGCATCGACGCCGCCGCCGGCGAGGCCGCCGCACTCGACGGGATCGCCAGGGTGCTCGCCGCCGACGATGCCGCCTACGCTCACGCGCTGGCCGAGCCTCTCGCCGCGCTGCTGGTGGCATTGGCGCCGGGCTACGATGCCATCGTCGCGCCCTCGACGGCGGTGTCGAAGAACGCGATGCCGCGCGTCGCCGCGCTGCTCGACGTCATGCAGGTGTCCGATATCGTCAAGGTGCTGGGCCCCGACACGTTCGAGCGTCCGATCTACGCCGGAAACGCCGTGCAGACGGTGAAATCGTCGGATGCCAAGAAGATCGTCACCGTGCAGACCTCCGCCTTCGCCGCGACGGCGGTGGGCGAGGCGACGGCGCCGATCGAACGGGTCGACCAGGCCGCCGCCGACCCGGGTGTGTCGAGCTTCAGGAGCGACGCGATCGCCGCATCCGACCGGCCGGAGCTGACCGGCGCCAAGGTCGTCGTCTCGGGCGGGCGCGCCGTGGGCAACGCCGAGAACTTCGACAAGCTGATCGTGCCGCTCGCCGACACGCTGCACGCCGCCGTCGGCGCCTCGCGCGCGGCGGTCGACGCCGGCTTCGCCCCCAACGACTGGCAGGTCGGGCAGACCGGCAAGATCGTGGCGCCGGAGCTCTACATCGCCGTCGGCATTTCAGGTGCCATTCAGCATCTGGCCGGCATGAAGGATTCCAAGATCATCGTCGCCATCAACAAGGACGAGGAGGCGGCGATCTTCCAGGTCGCCGACTACGGCCTCGTCGGCGACCTCTTCACCGTCGTTCCGGAACTCACCGCCGCGCTGGCCAAGCGAGGCGGCTGACCGATCTTCTCACACGTGCGTGGCGCCGGGCGCCGCGCCAGGCAGGCAAGTCTGATGGACATCGCAAAGATCGGCGTGATCGGCGCCGGGCAGATGGGAACGGGTATCGCGCAGGTGTGCGCGCTCGCCGGCATCGACGTGCTGCTGAACGATCAGACCGAGGCCAAGACCCACGCCGGGATCGAGGCGGTCCGCGTCAACCTCGGCAAGCTGGTCGAACGCAAGGCCCTCGAGGAGGCCGCCGCCGCCGCCGCCCTGCCGCGCATCACCGGCGCGCCCGATCTCGTCGCCTTCGGCGACTGCGACCTCGTCATCGAGGCGGCCTCGGAGAACGAGGAGGTCAAGCGCAAGATCTTCGGCATGGTGTGCCCGCACCTGCGACCAGACGCGCTGCTCGCTTCCAACACCTCCTCGATCTCGATCACGCGGCTGGCGGCGGCGACCGATCGACCGGAGAAGTTCATCGGCATCCATTTCATGAACCCGGCCGTGAAGATGCAGCTCGTCGAGCTGATCCGCGGCATCGCCACCGAGGACGGCACGTTCGAGACGGCCAAGGTCCTCATCGCGCGGCTCGGCAAGACGGCGACGCTGTCGGAGGATTTTCCGGCCTTCATCGTCAACCGCATCCTGCTGCCGATGATCAACGAAGCGATCTACACGCTCTACGAGGGCGTCGGCTCGGTCGAGGCGATCGACACGGCGATGAGGCTCGGCGCCAACCATCCCATGGGGCCACTGACGCTGGCCGACTACATCGGCCTCGATACGCTGCTCTCCGTGATGCAGGTGCTGCACGAGGGGCTGGCCGATCCGAAGTATCGTCCCTGCCCGTTGCTGGTGAAATACGTCGAGGCCGGCTGGCTCGGCCGCAAGACCCAGCGCGGCTTCTACGACTACCGCAGCGGTACGCCGATCCCGACGCGGTAGCTTCAGAGCGCCTCCCGCATCCTCAGCTGCTGCCGGGCAGCGATGAAGAGCAGATAGGCAACGAGGCTGCCGACGCACCAGTGGTTCAAAGTGGCGAACTCCACGTTCTGCCGGGCCGTGTAGGCATGCAGCGGCGGCCCGAGCCGTGCCAGCAGGAGCGCGCACAGGCCTGTGAAGAGGCTCAGCGCGCCGGAGATCTTCCACTCGGCCATGCGGAAGAAGGTGGCGGCGATCAGCAGGCACGGCAGCAGGAACCAGCCGACCCCCGAGGCGACGCCGAAGGCCTTCACCGACAGCAGCGTGTTGGCGACGCCGGCGAACACGAACAGCGCGCGCGCCGCCGCGGGATGCCGCCGCGACACGTAGGGCACGGCGAAGAAGAACGGCCAGGAGACGAAGATCACGAAGGCCGGCCACACGGGGCGCCCCACCGCCCACCACACCAGCAGCGGGTAGAGCGGCAGGTGCGTCCAGATGATGGTCGCGCCGGTGTTGGAGAGCATCGCGAGACGGTCGGGGCTGCGCACGTGGTCGAGCGTCGCATCACGGCACCAGACGTAGAGGGTCTTCGTCGCGGACCACACGCCCATCAGGCGCGAGTCGGCTCGAGCCGGTAATGCGTCACGCCCCAGGTCTGGCCGCCGTCGTGGCCGAACAGGCCTTCGGTGGCGAGATAGAAGAGCCGCCAGCGCCGCAGCCAGAGTTTGGCGTCGGTGCCGTAGACGCCGGCGAAGAGCCGCTCGATCTCGGGGCGGTGGGCGTCGCAGTTGGCGAGCCAGTCGCGCGCGGTGCGGGCGTAATGCGTGCCGCTCCAATCCCAGCTCCGCGCGACCCGGTAGAGGTCCGGGAACTGCCCCATCAGCCCGCGGGACGGCATGATGCCGCCGGTGAAGAAGTGCTGCGCGATCCAGTCCGTCTTGTCGCGATGGTCGAAGCGGTAGGGCGCCTGCGCGTGGGTGAAGACGTGGACGAAGAGCAGCCCGTCGTCGGCGAGCCAGCCGCGCGTGCGCTCCAGCAGGCCGCGCCAATTGGCCATGTGCTCGAACATCTCGACCGAGACGATGCGATCGTGACGCACGGTGGTCGAGAAGTCGTTCATGTCGGCCGTCACGACCTCGACGTTGCCGAAGCCACGGCGGCGCGCCTCTCCGGTGATGTGCTCGCGCTGCGACTGGGAGTTCGACACGGCGGTGATGCGGGCCGTGGGGTAGTGCTCGGCCATCCACAGCGTCAGCGATCCCCAGCCGCAGCCCAGCTCGAGGATGCTCTGGCCGTCCGCGAGCGCGGCGTGCTCGCAGGTGAGCGCCAGCGCGCGCACCTCGGCCTCGGCCAGCGTGGTGGCCGGACCGTCGTACCAGCAACAGGAATATTTCCGACGCGGCCCGAGGCACAGCTCGAAGAAGCGCGCCGGGATCTCGTAATGCTGGCTGTTGGCCGCGTCGGCGTGCTCGGCGATCGGAAATTCGGCCATGCCGAGGGCAAAGGCGCGCTCGCCGGCCTCGTCCGGGTGTGCCAGCTTGCGCCGCGTGCGCCCGACCAGCGCGCCGATGCCGGCCCGCGTCACGGCGTCCGGCAGCGGCCAGCGCTCCACCGCCTCGATCACGCGCGGAACCATGCTCATGGACGACCTCCGTCGGCCCTGTCGCAGACATCGTGCGGCGAGGGAAGCGGCGAGCGGCGAACTGGCCGCGGCGGCGCGACCATCCTCGCTCTCGCGAAACGAGCGCCCGTCGGCTCTTTGGGAGGAAACGGCGCACCCGAGAGCACCCGGTCACAACGGGCAAACATCTTAAGACGCTCGCGAACCGACGAGCATGTAGGTCACAAAGTCGACGAGTTCGTCGCGCGGAATTGCTGCGAAATCTCGCAATTCCAGTCAGGCCCAATCGACACGTCGAGTGAGACCGCCGTGGACGGTCCGAACACGTCCTCGGCTGTGTCCATCGCGATACGGCGTACAGCGGCTTCGGGTAGGATCATGGCATGGCTCCCCCGATCGCGGATGACGCTACCAGGTCCGGATAAAACGTGCACCAGCGTGCCCCGTGTCACGTCGTATGAAGATCGTAGGACCGACCTACCATGCTAGACCTCGGCCATGGAATGGCGGGACGAGGGGCTGATCATCGGGGCGCGCCGGCATGGCGAGACCAGCCTCATCCTCGAGATCATGACGCGCGGGCACGGCCGCCATCTCGGCCTGGTCAAAGGCGGCCGCGCGAAGCGGTCGGCGCCGCTGCTGCAGCCCGGCAACGAGGTCGAGGTGACCTGGCGCGCCCGGCTCGAGGAGCATCTCGGCTTCTACGCGGTCGAGACGACACGGCTGCGTGCCGCCGAATTGATGGGCGCGCCGGCCTCGCTGCACGGCCTCAACCTGGTCTCGGCGCTGCTGCGGCTCCTCGCCGAGCGCGAACCGCACGAGAGGCTCTACGATGCCGCGCGCGGCGTGCTGGACGCACTGCATGGCCCGGCGCTCGCCACGGTGGCGCCGGCGGGGGCGGCGATGATCCGCTTCGAGCTGGCGATCCTGGCCGAGAGCGGCTTCGGGCTCGATCTCTCGTCGTGCGCGGCGACCGAGCGGACGGAGGACCTCGCCTACGTCTCGCCGCGATCGTCGCGCGCCGTGTCGCGCGAGGCAGGCCTGCGCTACCACGACCGCCTGTTGGCGCTGCCGCCGTTCCTTCTCGCAGAGACCGATGCCGCCGCCGGAGAGCTCGAGGCCGGCTTCGCGCTCACCGGCTTCTTCCTCGCCCGCGACATCTTCGCGCCGCGGGGCCAAGCCATGCCCGAGGCACGCGGCGCCTTCCTGGAGCAGGTGCGGCGTGCAACGGGCGTGAAAGACCCGGCTTGAAAAGCGCGGCGGGATCGCGTTGTTCGCGCGCTGAGCCAAGGTGAGCGGGGATGGACGACATGGACGACGACGCGGCCGCGCCGCCCGCCGAACGCCGCGGATTCATCCTCATCCTGTCGTCGCCCTCCGGCGCCGGCAAGACCACGCTGACGCGCATGCTTCTGCAGTCGAAGCTCGACCTGACCCTGTCGATCTCGGTCACGACGCGCACGCGCCGCCATAGCGAGGCGCACGGCGTCCACTACGACTTCATCGACAAGCGCAGCTTCCAGACACTGCGCGATGCCGACGACCTGCTGGAATGGGCGGAGGTGCACGGCAATTTCTACGGCACGCCGCGGTCACCGGTGGAGCGGGTGCTGGAGCAGGGCCGCGACGTGCTTTTCGACATCGACTGGCAGGGCACGCAGCAGGTCAAGGCCAAGGCCGGCATGGACGCCGTGACCGTGTTCATCCTGCCACCGACCATGGCCGAGTTGCAGGCCCGGCTGGAGCGCCGCGCCGAGGATCCGCCGGAGGTGATCGCACGCAGGCTCGCCAACGCCCGCGTCGAAATCCGGCGCTGGGCCCAATACGACTACGTGCTGGTCAACGACGACATCCAGGACACGTTCGACCAGCTCCTCGCCATCATCAAATCGGAGCGTTCCAAGGCCTCGCGCGCGAAGGCGACGATCGGTCGGTTCGTCGAAGGTCTTCTAGCGACGCCGGAAGGATCGCCGGCCTCAGAGCCCTAGAAAGCCGATCCCCAGCAGGCCACGGCCATCGGAAAGGCCCGTCCCGAGAACGCCGCCGCCACCCGGCAGGCCGGGGAGCTGCGGGCCGGAAAGGCCGAACGGACCCGCTTCGACGGGGCTCGGCGGCGCGAAGGCCGGCGCGACATGCCCACCGGCCTCGTGGAAGCGCGCGTGGCGATGATGAGAGGCAGCGTAATGCCGTCGATAACCGGCCGCGCCGGCCGGCGTCGCCATGATCGGCACCGCGGCAAGCAGCGTGGCGGCCAAGGGCATGAAACGAAGAGTCGGCATGGATTGTCGTCCTTCCTGAGCGGGCGCACACCAAGACTTGCGAGCCGAGGATCGTACCGGCTGTCTGCAGGAT
>CAZZWW010000160.1:0-6976 GCA_964657815.1 Vulcanimicrobiota bacterium
CAGCCGCTTCTCCCGGTCATTTTCCGCCGGCGGTCGAGGGGGCGGCCGTGGTGCGCGACGCATCGCGACGCATGGTGACGCAAAAAGGCGATGTCCGGTCGCGAGGGGGTGTGTCCCCCGGGTGCCCATGTCGCCGTACGGCGACATGGAGGGATTGCGCCTCGACGCCGAAGCCTTGCGGCGCCGCGGGGCTTCGCCTATGCCCGCGCTTTGGTTCAGAGCTTCGCCGTGCCGCCGCACCCTCCCGCGCCCGTGCAGACCGCCCTCCCCGTCGCCGTGATCATGGGCAGCCAGTCGGACTGGAGCGTGATGAAGCACGCCGCCGACACGCTGGAGAGCCTCGGGATCGGCCACGAGGCGCTGATCGTCTCGGCGCACCGCACGCCGCAGCGTCTCTACGATTTCGCCAGGGGCGCCAAGGCCGCCGGCACCCAGCGGCCGCGACTCGCTCTATTCCATCGTGCAGATGCCGGGCGGCATCCCCGTCGGCACGCTGGCCATCGGCAAACCCGGCGCCATCAACGCCGCGCTGCTCGCCGCCGCGGTGCTGGCGCTGCACGACGAGGCGCTGGCGCAGCGGCTCGCCGCCTGGCGCAAGGCCAAGACCGAGGCCGTGGCCCTGGCGCCGGTGGACTAGCCATGCTGGCCCCGGGCGACACGATCGGCATCCTCGGCGGCGGCCAGCTCGGCCGCATGCTCTCCGTCGCGGCGGCACGGCTCGGCCTGCGCGCCCACGTCTACTGCCCGGATCCCGACAGCCCGGCCTTCGACGTCTGCGCGGCCAGGACGATCGCCGAATACGAGGACGAGGCGGCGTTGACGGCGTTCGCCCAGATCGTCGACGTCGTGACCTACGAGTTCGAGAACGTGCCGGCGCGGACGGCGGAAGTTCTGGCGGCGGTGCGCCCGGTGCGCCCCGACGCGGCCGCGCTTGCCGCCAGCCAGGACCGCCTGGTCGAGAAGGAGTTCGTCAACTCGCTCGGCATCCGCACCGCGCCTTTCATGAACGTCGACACCGCCGGCAGCCTGGCCCGCGCCGTGGCCCAGCTCGGGCGCCCGTCGATCCTGAAGACGCGGCGCTTCGGCTACGACGGCAAGGGCCAGACCACGATCAAGGAGGGCACCGACCTCGCCGTGGCGTTCCGCTCGCTCGGCGGCGTGCCGGCGATCCTCGAGGGCGTGGTGCCGTTCACCAAGGAGATCTCGGTGGTCTGCGCCCGCGGGCTCGACGGCGCCTTCGCCGCCTTCGACGTCTGCGAGAACGAGCACGCCAACCACATCCTTCACCGCACGGTGGCACCGGCCGGGATCGCGCCCGAAACCGCCGCGCGCGCCGTGGAGATCGCTCGCACCGTCGCCGGCGCGCTGCATTATGTCGGCGTGCTGGCGGTCGAACTGTTCGTCACGCGTGAGGACGGCGCCGAGGCGCTCCGCGTCAACGAAATCGCGCCGCGCGTCCATAATTCCGGGCACTGGACCGAGGCCGGCGCCATGACCTCTCAGTTCGAGCAGCACGTGCGCGCCATCGCCGGCTGGCCGCTCGGCGCGACGACGCGGCACGGCGCCAGTGTCGAGATGCAGAACCTCGTCGGGTCCGCCGTCGCCGACTGGCACCGGCTGATGGCGACATCGGGCGTCGCGCTGAACCTCTACGGCAAGGCCGAGGAGCGCGCCGGCCGCAAGATGGGGCACTGGACGCGGGTTCATTCGCAATAGCGGTGCATGCCGTGTCGGAGCGCGACGCATCGACGATCGCCGCATTGCTTTGCGTCTCGCGCGATGCAAGCTTGAGCGTGCGAACCGCCAGGGGGAAGCGCCACATGCAGGACCACGTCGCCGACATCAAGAAATACGCGAAGAAGCCGATCAACGAGACCGCCGTGCAGCATCTCGCCAGGACCTATGCCTTGGTGATGAGCAAGGCCGACGCCAAATACGTGTCGTGCTCCGACCCGGCCGAGCTCGACCGCGTGCGCGAGAACTTCCTCAAGAAGAAGCTCGGCCTCTCGGGCGATCTCGACGGCGCGATCAAGGCGGTGTGCACCACCATGAAGCCCGATCGCACAAAGTCGCGGCTCACGTTCTATTACTTGCTGGCCGAGCATTTCGAGAAGCTCGACGCACTTTAGCGGGCGTGCCGGTCGCGTTCGGTGCCGGCCCATGTCGCTCTGCTTCGGGCCGTGAACGTGGGTGGCACGGGCAGGCTGCCGATGGAAACGCTCGCCAGCCTGTGCGAGGCGGCAGGCCTGAACGACGTGCGGACCTATCTCGCCAGCGGCAACGTCGTTTTCCGAAGCGATCGCAGCGAAGCTGATATTCGATCGGTGCTCGAGGCGCGGCTCCATGCCCGTGCTGGCAGACGCGTGGGTGTTGTGGTGCGAACCGGATCTGAATTGGCAGGTGTGCTGACGCGCAACCCCTTCGACGATGCGCCGGGCAAACACGCCATGGCATTGTTTGTGGACGAGCCTTTGCCGGCAAACCCGCTCGACGGAGTGACGGGCCTGGCCGATGAACGGCTTCTCCTGGGAAAACGCGAGCTTTTCATCCTATATCCCAGCGGAATGGCCGCGAGCCGCCTGCGCGTTCCCGCCGCGAAACACGGTACCGCGCGCAATATGCACACGATCGCCAAGCTCGTCGCCATGGCGAATGCCCAGAGCTGAGGGAGAGCCGATTTGATGGCCGGGCGTCAGGTCGTCGAAACATCCATTCGACCCCGCTCAGCGGAACGCCCATCCCGAGTATTTGTCGAGATCGATCTCGATCTCGCGCACGAGGTTCGTCGCGACCATGCGCTCGCGGTAGCGGCCCTGGTCGTAGGCGAACCACGCGATCTGGCTCAGCGCGGCGATGTTGCGGGCTCCCCACTCACGCAAAGTGACGGGATCGACATCGGCCACTTTGTAATAATTCAAATATCCTTTCTTCGTGACGTTGGCCTGGATCGTGTGCGCCTCGAAAGGTAGCGCCAAGATGATCCCTTTAGAATTATTCTCGATCAGGAAGAAGTTCGGTCTGCTCACGCATTTTCGCCGGTGGAACGACTGTGCCTGGGCTAGCGCCGCGCCTCGTCTTTTGCAAGCGCCACAGAACTTCTCTCCGCGACGGCATCGCAAGCTCGCGCCGGCCTTCCGCGGGTGCGTCACTCGCCACGGCGAACGTTCGCGAGCAGCGCTACCGGCGGCTAGGATCGAGGCATGCCGCAATGCGACAGCGGCTATGACGCAGCGACCGGTCGACGCAACAACTTCGAAGCCTCATGTTGCACTGCAGCATAAGCTAGGAGATGTTCATGAAGACCGCCATCACCGCCGCCGCCTTCTTCCTTTCGGCCGGAATCGCGCAGGCCCAAGGTCTCGGCAACCCGACCGAGCACATACAGAGTGGCGACGGCACCGTCGGTGCGATGCAGGCCTACACGTCCGGGACCGCGACGAGCCCGGACGATGTCATGCAGCAGCAAAGAGGCAGGACCCCCGCCGCGCAAGGTTCTCCGTTTCAGCGGAACCGCGTCGGGGTCAAGGCCGTGTTCTACGCGCCGGGCACGGTCGGCGCGGCACCGGGTTCTTCGGACGGTCGCTGACCCCGCGAATAGGTCCTGCCGGTCGCGAGGCCGGCGGGATAACTCAGAGCCACGGCTCGTAGGTGAGGCTGTCCATCAGGCATTGCTTGCGTGCCACGGTGTAGACGGCGCTTCGGCCCAGCACGTGGGCCAGGTGCTCGCCGCCGCAGAACAGCGTCTGGACGCTTCCGGCAAGAAAGTTCAGGCCGCCGGCGTAGGCGCCGAAGGCCGGCATGATGCAGCGGAGATCGTCGGCGACGAAGCAGCGCCGGCGCACGCTGCCGGCCTTGCCGCCGACCACCGCCACGGGATGCAGGTGCCCGGCGACCTCGCCGTCGCAGGGCGAGCGCGAGGGATGGTGGCGGAAGCAGATGTGGCCGATGCCTAGATGTTCGGCATGGTCGCCGTCGAGCGCGGCCGGGGGCGCCGGATCGTGGTTGCCGGCGATCCAAACCCAGTCCCGCCCGGCCTGGATTGCGCGCAGCGCCGTCACGTCGTGAGGCAGCAGCCGATCGGAAGCGCTGCGATCGTGGAACGAATCGCCCAGCGCCACGACGCGGCGCGGGTCGAGACGACCGACCACGGCCGCGAGCTTGGCCAGCGTCGCCGACGTGTCGTAGGGCGGCAGGAACACGCGCTTGCTCGCGTAGGACGACCCCTTCTCCAAATGCAGATCGGCGACCACGAGGAGGTGCTCCTCCGGCCAATACAGCGCCCCCGACGGGTCCGCGACGAAGGCGGAGCCGTGCAGGCGCAGGATCTTTTCCGGCGAGGTGTCGAAGCGTGCGGCGTGGGCGGGCATTCCGGGGTTAAAGCAGATTCGTCGTAGGCCGTCGTGCACAGGCGGCGAGTCGCATTGCCGCGCGCTGCGTCACGCGGCAATGCCGAATCTCCATCCAGGATCAGACTCGCGGAGTTGGAAGCCCGGAAAGGCGCGGAAAGGGTTTTGTGAACGCGCCGCCGACAGGCTCTGGCGTGAGCCGTGCTTGCGCCCCCGCGCGGAATGCTTGAGCTTGGCCATGCGGCCGGGCCGCCGCCAGCTCGGAGACGTCTCGAATGAAGCGCCTGCTCGTCGCCAACCGCTCCGAGATCGCGATCCGCATCTTCCGGGCAGCCGCCGAGCTGGGCCTTTCCACGATCGCGGTCTACGCCGAGGAGGACAAGCTCTCCCTGCACCGCTTCAAGGCGGACGAGGCCTACCTCGTCGGCAAGCTCGCCGACGGCTCGCAGCTCGGCCCCGTAGAGGCCTATCTCTCCATCGAAGAGATCATGCGGGTCGCGCGCGAGGCCAATGCCGACGCGATCCATCCCGGCTACGGCTTCCTCTCCGAATCGCCGGAGTTCGCCGAGGCCTGCGCGGCGCAGGGCATCACCTTCATCGGACCGACCGCCGACACGATGCGCAAGCTCGGCAACAAGGTCTCCGCCCGCAACCTCGCACAGGCCGTCGACGTGCCGGTCATGCCGGCGACCCCGCCGCTCTCCGACGACGAGGCCGAGATCAAGAAGGCGGCGGCGGAGATCGGCTACCCCGTTATGCTCAAGGCGTCCTGGGGCGGCGGCGGTCGCGGCATGCGCCCGATCAAGGACGAGAGCACGCTCCTCGATGCGGTGAAATCGGCCAAGCGCGAGGCCAAGGCCGCCTTCGGCAAGGACGAGGTCTACCTCGAGAAGCTCGTGGTCCACGCGCGCCACATCGAGGTGCAGATCCTCGGCGACACGCACGGCACGCTGGTCCACCTCTTCGAGCGCGACTGCTCGATCCAGCGCCGCAACCAGAAGGTCGTGGAGCGCGCCCCCGCCTCCTTCCTCGACGAGGCCACGCGCACCGAGCTTTGCGAGGCGGCGTTGCGCATCGGCAAGGCGGCCGATTACGTCGCCGCCGGCACGGTCGAGTTCCTCTTCGATGCCGACACCGGCAAGTTCTACTTCATCGAGGTCAACCCGCGCATCCAGGTCGAGCACACGGTCACCGAGGTGGTCACCGGCATCGATATCGTGAAGGCGCAGATCAACATCATGGAGGGCGGCCACATCGGCACCTTCATGGAGACCGGCGTGCCTGCGCAGGCCGACATCAAGCTCAACGGCCACGCCATCCAGTGCCGCATCACCACCGAGGATCCCGACAACAGCTTCACGCCGGACTACGGCCGAATCACCGCCTATCGCGGCGCCTTCGGCTTCGGCGTGCGCGTCGACGGCGGCACCGCCTATTCCGGCGCGATCGTCACGCGCTGGTACGATTCGCTGCTCGAGAAGATCATCACCTGGGCACCGACACCGCTGGAGGCGACGCGGCGCATGCAGCGCGCGCTGCGCGAATACCGCATCCGCGGCGTGGCGACCAACCTCGCCTTCCTCGATCGAATCCTCAGCCACCCCAAGTTCGCCGACAGCTCCTACACGACGAAGTTCATCGACGAGACGCCCGAGCTGCTGGCGACGCGCCCGCGCCGCGACCGCGCCACGCGGCTCCTCACCTACATCGCCGACGTCAGCGTCAACGGCCATCCCGAGACCAAGAACCGGGCGAAGCCCGCGGCCGAGGCCAAGGCGCCGGTGCTGCCCAAGCCGGGCGGCCACGCACCGCCCGGCTCCAAGCAGGTGTTCGACAGCGCCGGCGCCAAGGGCCTCTCCGACTGGATGCGCAACGAGACCCGGCTGCTCGTCACCGATACGGCGATGCGCGACGGCCACCAGTCGCTCCTGGCGACCCGCATGCGCTCGCACGACATCGTCGCCATGGCGCCGGCCTACGCCGCGCAGCTGCCGCAGCTGTTCAGCCTCGAATGCTGGGGCGGCGCGACGTTCGACGTCGCCATGCGCTTCCTCGGCGAAGACCCCTGGGAACGGCTGGCGCAGATCCGCGCCAAGGTCCCCAACATCCTGCTGCAGATGCTGCTGCGCGGCGCCAACGGCGTCGGTTACACCAACTACGCCGACAACGTCGTCCAGCATTTCACCAAGACGGCGGCCGCTTCGGGCGTGGACCTGTTCCGCATCTTCGACTGCCTGAATTGGGTCGAGAACATGCGGGTGTCGATCGATGCGGTGCTGGAGAGCGGCAAGATCTGCGAGGGCGCGGTCTGCTACACCGGCGACCTGCTCGACCCCGCCCGGGACAAGTACACGCTGAAATACTACATCGGGCTCGCGAAGGAGCTGGAGGCGGCGGGGGTGATGCGGGCGCATACCTTGGCGACGGTGCTGCCGAGCGATGCGGTGAACGTGTTCATCACGCTGAGCGCGCGTAGCCTGAACCCGGCGCTGGAGATCATCGCGCGCGGCGACGCGCCCAGCACGGAGCGCAAGCTGCTGCAGGCCGGCGCCAACAAGGTGGTGCTGCCGACGCATATCGGGGCGGAGCGGATCGCCGAGATGATCCTGTTCCGGGCGACGGAGCGGTTC
>CAZZWW010000161.1:0-6962 GCA_964657815.1 Vulcanimicrobiota bacterium
TGGCGAGGCCGCCGGCGAGAAGCAGCCGGTCGCGGCGCGCCGGCGGCAGCCGGAACACGCCGCCGACCCCGAAGCCGACCGCCATGATCCCGAACCAGGGGAGCGCGGGATAGGCCACGTAGGCGGCCTCGAGATGAGGGAAGGGCAGGTGGACCATGCCCGGCTTCCACATCAGCGTCCAAAGGGGTGCGGCGGCGCCGAAGCTCTCGGCGTCGGTCCCGTCGAGCAGATCGTGGCCGCCGACGATCACGAGGCCGATCGCGAGCAGGGCGGGCGGCGGCAGCCACGTCAGCAGGCCGAGCAGCATCATCGAGAAACCGATCGCCCAGATCACCTGCAGCAGCGCGCCGTGCCACGCGAAGGTGAAGGCGGCCGTGACGAGCGTCACCTCGAGCACGATCAGCCAGAGGCCCCGCGTCAGCAGGAAGGCCGTCAGCCGCCTGCCGCGCTTGCCGCGCGACCGTTGCAGATGGACGGCGACGCCGGCGAGAAACACGAAGGTCGGCGCGCAGAGATGCGTGATCCAGCGCGTGGCGAAAAGAACAGCCGTGGTCTTCGCGACGTCGGTCGGAGAGAACCGGTAGGCCTCGACGTGGAAGAAGTCCCTGACATGGTCGAGGACCATCAGGACGATCACCAGGCCGCGCAGCTTGTCGATGGTGGCGAGACGCGAGGCCGCTCCGCCGATCGCACCCGTCTCCGTCGGAGGGTCCGATATCGAAGGACCGACGTCCCGTGACGATCGCCCGCCGGTCGGCTCGCCCTGCAGGCTCACGCGGCTCTCGCTCCTCGACACACGCATCTCTCGAAATCCATGTCGCTCCAAGCGGCAACAGCTGCTCTACTCCTTCCGAATCGTCATGGCCGCATCCCGCGAACGGCTTGCGATGACGATGCGGCACAAGCTGTGCATCGTGTCGTCGAAGACTTTGGGAGCTTTACTATGGATGCGCGCGCGCTCACGGCTCGAAAGTCGATCGACGAGATCGTCGCCAGCGGGGAGGGCGAAGCCCACCAGCTGTCCAAGACGCTCGGCCTCTCCAGCATCACCGCGATGGGCATCGGCGCGATCATCGGCGCCGGCATCTTCGTGCTCACGGGCACGGCCGCCGCACAATATGCCGGCCCGGGCATCATGCTGTCCTTCGTTCTCGGCGGCATCGCCTGCACCTTCGTGGGTCTCTGCTATTCCGAGCTGGCCGCGATGCTCCCGGTCTGCGGCTCGAGCTACACCTACACCTACGCGACCCTCGGCGAGGTGTTCGCCTGGATGATCGGCTGGGATCTCATCCTCGAATACGCGATGGGAGCGGCGACCGTCGCCGTCGGCTGGTCCGGCTACATCGTCAGCCTGCTGAAAAACATCGGCATCACCGTTCCGCCAGCCTACGCCGCAGCGCCCGGCACGGTGATCAAGCTGCCGGACGGTGGCACCGTCTCGGGGATCGTCAACCTGCCCGCGGCCGTGATCGTCGGCCTGCTCACGCTCATGCTCATCATGGGCACCAAGGAATCGGCCCGGCTCAACAACATCATGGTGGCGGTGAAGCTCGTCGTCGTCGTCGCCTTCATCGGGCTCGGCGCCTTCTTCATCAAGACGGCGAACTGGCATCCGTTGATCCCGGCGAACACGGGCGAGTTCGGCAAGTATGGTTGGAGCGGCATCCTTCGCGGCGCCGGCGTGGTGTTCTTCGCCTTCATCGGCTTCGACGCGGTCTCCACCGCGGCGCAGGAGGCGAAGAACCCTCAGAAGGACATGCCGCTCGGCATCCTCGGCGCGCTGACCATCTGCACCATCCTCTACATCCTTGTGGCGGGCGTGCTCACCGGCCTCGTCCCTTACGCGCAGCTCGACGTCTCCGACCCGATCGCCAAGGGCGTCGACGTGATCGGCCTCGGCTGGTTCTCGATCGTCATCAAGCTCGGAGCGCTGACGGGGCTGACGACCGTGATCCTCGTGCTGCTCTACGGCCAGAGCCGCATCTTCTACACGATGTCGCACGACGGTTTGCTGCCTGCCCTGTTCTCGAAGATCCACCCGAAGTTCGACACGCCCTACCTCAGCCAGGCGCTGATCGGCACCCTGGTGGCGATCGTCGCGGCGCTGACGCCGATCGGGGTGCTCGGCGAGATGGTGAGCATCGGCACGCTGCTGGCCTTCATCCTCGTCTGCGGCGCCGTCATCTATCTTCGTAGGAGCGACGCCGGCGTGTTCCGGCCGTTCCGCGTGCCCGGCGTTCCGGTTGTGCCGGTGCTCGGCATCGCCTTCTGCCTGCTGCTGATGTCCGGGCTGCCGCTGATCACCTGGGCGCGGCTGTTGGTCTGGCTCGCGATTGGTCTGATCATCTACTGGACCTACGGGCGCACGCACTCGGCCTTGCGCGGGCGTAATCGAGAGAAGGTGTCGCTTTAAACGGCGGTCATGCCGGCGAATGCTTAGGTCGCGTCCGCTGCGCTTTGCGCGGCGGACGATTTGCCCGTGATCCAAGCAGAGACAAAGCACCGAATAGGCATTTGCGCCATTTTGACAACAGGAACCTCTATCATCACTCGGGAGGCTTGTAGGTTTCTCGCGAATGCGGTTGGTTACATGAGAACGGCTCGTCAATCGAAAATACCCAAATAAAGACCAGAGGTTCTTCATGTTCGGCCTCGTCAAAAGACTTGTGACGGCGACAACCTCCGGGTCTTTCGAGGTTCGGCGTCTGACACCCGCCGCGGCAGCGTGCTTGATGGTCGGATGGCTTCCCGGCGTAGCCCGCGCCCAGAGCGCGCAGCCAAACAGCAGCGTCGGCATCGATCCCTACTACACCGGGTCGCTGCTCTCGCCGTCGCCGGCGATCCCGGTCGCCGGTCTCCTCGCCTTCGAGCCCTACGTCATCTACACCACGAACCCCTCGAGCTTCGGGCTGAACGGCGGGATCAGCCACAATGCCAATGCTTCCAACCAGATCGCCACGTTCACCCTGATCAAGTACGGCATCACCGACAGTTTGACGATCAACGTCGATCCGCAGACCCAGATCAATCGAGATTCGTTCGGATTCGACAGCGGCAGCCGCATCGCCGATCTGCCCGTCGAGCTCGAATATCTCCTGGTCCGTCAGAACAAGGCGACCGGCGCTCCGTCGGTGACGCTGAACGCCGGCGTCCAGGTGCCGACCGGCCGCTACGACAAGCTGCCCAACGCCTCCGACGGCCAAGGCGCCGGCACCTACCGCGGGCGAGCCGGCATCACGCTCCAATCGCTGTTCCTCGGACAGAGCCTGCATCCGATCCGCGTCCGCCTCTACGGGAACACGCTCGTGCCGCTGTCCACGACGGACGTGCACGGCATCTCGTCCTTCGGCTCGGATTCCGGCTTCAACGGCACCGGACGCTCCGGCTTGAGCTACAACGTCGGGACCAGCGTCGAGTACAGCATCACGCAGAAGCTCGTCTTCGCGATCGACGCCGTCTACAGCGCCGCGCTGTCGAACCACGTCTATGGCTCGACCTTCAACGGCACGGGTTTCACGCCCTTCGACTCGCGCAGCGGCCATTCCGACGTGCTCCAGATCGCGCCCGCCTTCGAGTACAGCACGGGACCGCGTTTCGGCATCATCGCGGGCGTCAACTTCTCCGCCGAGGGCCACAACACGTCGAACTTCATCCAGCCGCAGATCGCCTTCAACTACGTCTTCGACACCTCGAAGGGCCTCTCGACCTACGTGAATCCCTACACCGGGGACTGACCGGCGCCGTCCACAGCGTCAGACCTCTTGGACAGGCTTCGGTCCGAGGCATCGATGCTGTACAAAGGCCTCGGCCACGGCTAGGCGCGTCCTGAAGCCGACACAACGGAGACAGCGAATGCTGAGGATGAACATCGCGGCGTTGGCCCTTCTTGCGGCCGGTACCGCAATCGCGCATGCGGACGTGAAGGTCGCGGTCGTGGGGCCGATCACCGGTCAGGACGCGATCTTCTTCGAGCAGATGAAGCACGGCGCCGAGGACGCGGCGGCGGCGATCAACAAGGCCGGGGGCATCGACGGCCAGACGCTCGTGCTCGATCTGGAGGACGACGCCTGCGATCCCAAGCAGGCGGTCGCGGCCGCCAACAAGGTCGTCAGCAACGGCGACGTCGCGGTGATCGGCCATTTCTGCAGCAGTTCGTCGATCCCGGCCTCCGACATCTATGCCGATTCGGGGATCCCGATGATCAGCCCCGGTTCCACCAATCCTGCGCTCACGGATCGGGGCTTGTCCGCCGTCTTCCGCACCTGCGGTCGCGACGACAAGCAATCCGCCATCGCGGCGGCCGCCATCCTGTCGATGGACCCGAAGGCCAAGGTCGCGGTGGTCGACGACCGCACGACCTACGGCAAGGGCCTCGCCGACGGCGTCCGCGCGGCGCTCACCGCCAAGGGGGATCCGGCGACGGTGAACGACAGCGTCACGCAGGGCACCAAGGACTTCTCGACCCTCATCTCGCGCCTCAAGGCGGCCAACGTGAGCTTCGTCTTCTACGGCGGCTACTATCCCGAGGCCGGCCTCTTCGTCCGCCAGGCGCGCGACCAGGGCTTCAAGGCCAAGTTCATGAGCGGCGACGCCCTGGCA
This sequence comes from Vulcanimicrobiota bacterium, assembly GCA_964657815.1. Classification (GTDB taxonomy): domain Bacteria; phylum Pseudomonadota; class Alphaproteobacteria; order Rhizobiales; family Beijerinckiaceae; genus RH-AL1. The sequence continues at coordinate 4,600 of CAZZWW010000161.1, forward strand.
TCGGCCGAATTCGGGAACCTCGCCGGTCCGGCCTCCGACGGCGTCCTGATGACCTTCTCGCCCGACGCCCGCAAGAATCCCCAGGCCGCCGCCGCCGTCAAGAAATTCCGCGACGAGCATTACGAGCCGGAGGGCTACACGCTCTACACTTACGCGGCCCTTCAGGCCTATGCCGCGGCGGCGAACAACGCCAAGTCGACCGATGCCACCAAGGTTTCGACGGCTCTGCACAAGGATGCGTTCGACACGGTCATCGGCAAGATCCGCTTCGACGGGAAGGGGGATCCCAATGCCGAGCCCTACGTGGTCTATCTCTGGAAGGGCGGCAAATACGAGCCGATGAACTAGCGCCGGGTCCCGACGACAGCCCGCCAGGACTTCCGATTTGGCCTATTTCCTCCAGCAGACCATCAATGGCCTGACGCTCGGCTCGATCTACGGGCTCATCGCGCTCGGCTACACGATGGTCTACGGGATCATCGGCATGATCAACTTCGCCCACGGCGAGGTGTACATGGTCGGCGCCTTCGTCTCGATCATGGCGTTCACGGCGTTGGGCCTGCTCGGCATCTCCTGGGCCCCGCTCGCGATCGTCGTGGCGCTGGTCGCGAGCGTCGTCTTCACCTCGGCCTTCGGTTGGACCATCGAGCGCCTGGCCTACCGGCCGCTGCGCGGCTCGCCCCGTCTCGCGCCGCTGATCTCGGCGATCGGGGTCTCGATCTTCCTGCAGAACTACGTGCAGCTGTTCCAGGGTGCCGGCTTGCGCTCCCTTCAACCGGTCCTCAGCGGCGACATCGTGCTGATGGACGACAACGGCTTCCAGGTTCACCTCTCCACGATCCAGATCGTGGTTATGGTGGTGAGCGCCGCGCTGATGGTGCTTCTCACCTTCGTCGTGCAATCCACGCCGCTCGGCCGCGCGCAGCGCGCCTGCGAGCAGGACATGGGCATGGCCGCGATGCTGGGCATCGACGTCGACCGCACGATCTCGCTGACCTTCGTCATGGGCGCCGCGCTCGCCGCCGGCGCCGGGCTGACCGAGACGCTGTACTATGGCTCGGTCGACTTCTTCATCGGCTTCCTCGCCGGCGTGAAGGCGTTCACGGCGGCGGTGCTCGGCGGCATCGGGTCGATCCCCGGCGCCATGCTCGGCGGCCTGCTGATCGGCCTCGTCGAGGCCTATTGGGGCGGCTACGTCTCCGGCGCCTACAAGGACGTCAGCGTCTTCGCCGTGCTGATCCTGTTGCTGATCGTCAGGCCCGCGGGACTGCTGGGTCGGCCGCACCTGCAAAAGGTCTGAAGGCAGACCATGTCCCTTTCGGAGACGGTCCAGGGCGCGCTGCCGGCAACGGCGAGGCGGGGGATCCTCGCAGGCGCCGCGGCGCTGCTCCTGGCGATCCCTTTCGTCGGCGTGCGCCTCGACACGGCCGAGGGACACAACACCCTCACGTTTCATCCGCTCGACATCGCGATCGCGGTCGCGGCGGTCGTGCTGATTCGCGTGGCGCTCGACGCCTATTCATCGGACTGGGCGCGCCGGGCCACCGGCGCCATCGCCCGGCCCTTTCCGCGCCTTGGCGAGCGCTCCGGCATCGGACGCGTCGTCGGACGGGTCGCCGCGCTCGTCGCCCTCGCCTGCGCACTGGCGTTCCCCTTCACGCCGCTGGCGAGCCGCTACACGCTCGACCTCGGCGCCACGTTCCTCACCTATGTGATGCTCGGCTGGGGCTTGGACATCGTGGTGGGCCTGGCCGGCCTCCTCGACCTCGGCTACGTCGCCTTCTATGCCGCGGGCGCCTACACGTTCGGCATCCTGGCGACGAGCTACGGCGTCAGCTTCTGGGCGGCCCTGCCGCTTTCCGGACTCGTCGCCGGCACGCTCGGCATCCTGCTCGGCTTTCCCGTCCTGCGCCTGAAGGGCGACTACCTCGCCATCGTGACGCTCGGGTTCGGCGAGATCATCCGGATCGTCATCATCAACTGGTACCAGCTGACCGGCGGCCCCAACGGCATCACGCAGATCCCGCGACCGAGCTTCTTCGGCGTGCCGTTCGCGCGGACCCCGCAAGCCGGCGGCACGACCTTCGCGCATCTCTTCGGGCTCGCCTACTCCCCGCTCCACCGCGTCGGCTGGCTCTACTTCGTCATCCTCGCCATGACGCTAGCGACGCTCGCCCTCACGTCGCGCCTGCGCCAGCTGCCGATCGGCCGCGCCTGGGAGGCGCTGCGCGAGGACGAGATCGCCTGCACCGCCGTCGGCCTCAATCCGACGATCATCAAGCTCACCGCCTTCGCGATCGGCGCGACGCTCGGCGGCTTCGCCGGCTGCTTCTTCGCCACGCACCAGGGCTTCATCTCGCCCG
>CAZZWW010000162.1:0-6950 GCA_964657815.1 Vulcanimicrobiota bacterium
ACGACCGCGGCGAGCAGCAGCAGCCCGGGCGTCTGCAGCAGGGCGCGCAGCGTCGAGCGCTCGTCGGCCTCGCCGCTGCGCGCGCCGACGTGATCGATGGCGCGTGGATCGAGCTGCAGCACCACGGCGCCCGTGGCCAGCGCCATCGCGGCGATCGCCACCGCGACGTACTCGAGACCGAAGAAGTAGCCGAGCGCCGCGGCGAGCGCGGCGTTGGCGGCATTGCCGGCGTGGTTGAAGGCCTCGTTGCGCGCCATGCGCGCGCCGAACGCCGAGCCGCCGACAAGACCGAGCGTCAGGGCCGAGATCAGCGGTGCCACCGCCGTGTCGCCGATCCCGATCAGGCCCTGCGCCAGGCCGATGACCCACAGCTTGCGTGTCAGCACGATCGCGACCGCGCCGACGGCGATCGCCAGCACGGCGGCCATCACGGCGAGCCGCTTGCGCTGCGTGCGGTCGACCAGCATGCCGAGAGGCGCCGTGGCGACGAGCCCGCTGGCGCCGGCGAGCGACATGGCGACGCCCGTCGATGCCGGATCGAAGCCGCTGGCCTGCAGGTAGACGCCGAGGAACGGCCCGAAGCCTTCGCGAGCGCCGGCCAGGGCGAAGTTCAGCGCATCGAGGACGCGGTACGGGCGCAAGCCTCAGGCGTGGGTGATGCGAGGCAGCGCGGTCGGGTTCATGCAAACGTCCTTCGAACGCGCCAACAACCGCGCCGCCTTTCGCATCGGACGGTAGCGAGCCCCCGCTACCGCAACAAGGCGAACATCGGGCGGCCCCGCAGGGCCAGGAGTCGCACCTGATCCGCGGGACCGTGACGGAAGAGAGGCGTGACCAACCCGGTTATCCCGCTTAAGCAGGAGCGCAGCAGCGCGCACGGTCGGAGCCAGCATGACCCAGTCGGAAGCGGTCGACCACATCGCCGATGCCGGCGGCGAGGACAGCGCGCAAGATCGCCGCAAGCCGCCGGAGGCGAAGAAGGCGCTGGCCGCCACAGGCCTCGCCGCGCTCGGCATCGTGTTCGGCGACATCGGCACAAGCCCGCTCTACACGTTGAAGACGATCCTCTCGGACGCCGGCGGCCAGGCGGACCGCGGCACCCTGCTCGGCATCCTCTCGCTGCTGTTCTGGACACTGGTGATCGTCGCCACCGCGAAATACGTCGCGCTCGCCCTGCGCGTCGACAACGACGGCGAGGGCGGCATCCTGGCCCTCATGTCGCTGATCGGCATCAAGCGCGGCCACCGACCGGCGATCGTCGCCGCCGGCCTGTTCGGCGCCGCGCTGATCTACGGCGACGGCGCCATCACCCCCGCCATCTCTGTGCTCTCGGCTCTCGAGGGCTTGCACCTCGCGATCCCCGCCAGCTCGGCCTACGTGCTGCCGCTCGCCGTCGCGGTGCTGCTCGCGCTGTTCCTGGTGCAGCCGTTCGGCACGGAGAAGATCGGTCGCGTCTTCGGACCGATCATGCTGGCCTGGTTCGTCGTGCTCGTGCTGCTCGGCATCGGCGGCATCCTGCGCCACCCGTCGGTGCTCGCCGGCCTGAGCCCGACCTTCGCCATCGGCTTCCTCGCGCACGGCGGCTTCAGGGCATTTGCGCTGCTCGGCGGCGTCTTCCTGTGCGTCACCGGCGCCGAGGCGCTCTACGCGGACATGGGTCATTTCGGTAAGGCGCCGATCCGTATTTCCTGGATCGCCATCGTCTTCCCGGCGCTGGTCATCAACTACGCGGGACAGGCGGCGCTGGTGCTCGAGGGCGGCCTCTCCCCTGATGACAACGCCTTCTACAAGCTGTGCCCGTCGTTCCTCCTCGTGCCGCTGGTGTTGCTCGCCACCGCGGCGACGATCATCGCCTCGCAGGCGATCATCACCGGCGCCTTCTCGATGACGCGCCAGGCGATCCAGCTCGGCTGGCTGCCGCGTCTCGTCGTGCGGCAGACATCTCACGAGGGCTACGGCCAGATCTACATCGGCGGCGTGAACTGGCTGCTGATGATCGTCACCGTGGCCTTGGCTGTCATCTTCAAGAAGTCCGACAACCTCTCGGCCGCCTACGGCATGGCGGTCTCGACCACCATGCTGCTGACCACCGTGCTCTTGTTCCTGGCGATGCGCGAGATCTGGGGCTGGTCGGTCGCGCTGGCCGGCGTCGTCGCCGCCTTCTTCCTCGTCGTCGACCTCGCCTTCTTCGGCGCCAACCTGCTCAAGGTGCCGGACGGCGGTTGGATCCCGCTGGTGCTCGCCGTCGCGATCTACGCGATCATGCGGGTCTGGCACGGCGGCGTCGTCGAGATCGGCAAGGTGCTGACCAAGTCGACCGAGTCGCTGCAGGACTTCTTCTCCCGCATCGAGCGCGAGGGCGTGGCGCGCGTCGAGGGCACCGCCGTTTTCCTGTCGCGAGCGCGGAAGACGACGCCCCCGCTCCTCGCCTGGCACGTGCGCCAGAATCGCTGCCTCTACAGCAACGTGCTCATCGTCACGATCGTCACCGAGCTGGTCCCGCGTGTCGCCGAGGCCGACCGCTTCGAGATCGTTGACGAGCTGCCGCGAGTCTGGCGCATCATCTATCATTGCGGCTTCATGGAACGGCTGCGGATCGACGACATGCTGCCGGCGCTGAAGGCGCAGGGCTGCGACCTCGATCTCGGACAACGCGTCTACTACGTCGGCCACGAGACCATTGTGCGCGCCAAGGGCGACCGTCGACGCTTGAATGTCTGGGCCGAGCGCGTCTTCGAGGTCCTGGAGCGCAACCAGGCGCATCTCACCGACGTGCTGGGGCTCCCGACGGAGAAGGTGGTGGAGATCGGGCGGCACATCGAGCTGTAGGGAGAGACGGCGGACGCGTCACGCCTCGCGTCCGACCCTGACGACCAGGGATTCTTCCGGGGCGAGCCGCGCCACCAGCCCCCGCTTGATCTCGCCGACGAGCCCCGGCCCACCGAACACCAGCGCCGAATAGAGCTGCACCAGGCTCGCGCCCGCCTCGATCTTGGCCATCGCGGTCTCGGCGTCCTCGACACCCCCGACGCCGACCAACGGGAACTGCCGCTCGACCCGGCGGAAGCAATCGGCCAGCATCCGCGTCGAGAGCGTGAACAGCGGCCGTCCGGAGAGGCCGCCCGCCTCGCCGCCGTGCCGGTGCGCTGCCACGGTGTCGCGCGCAAGCGTGGTGTTGGAGACGATCATGCCGTCGACCCGGCGGTGGCGCGCCACGGCGACGATGCCGTCGAGTTCTGCGAGCGAAAGGTCGGGCGCGATCTTCAGCAGCACGGCGGTGCCGGGCGCGGCGGCATCCCGCGCGTCGAGCACGCGGGCGAGCAGTTCGTCGAGTGCCTCGGGCTTCTGCAGGTCGCGCAGCCCCGGCGTGTTGGGCGAGGACACGTTGATCGTGAAGTAGGCGGCCACCCCGGCGAAGGCACGAATGCCCGCGACGTAGTCGGCGACGCGATCGGCGGCGTCCTTGTTGGCGCCGACGTTGATGCCGATCGGCGCTATGCCCTCGCGAAGAGTCGCGAGCGCAGCGGCGTGCCCGAGATTGTTGAAGCCGAAACGGTTGATCACCGCGCCGTGCTCCGGCAGCCGGAACAGCCGGGGACCCGCATTGCCGGCTTGCGGCAGCGGCGTCAGCGTGCCGACCTCGGCGAAGCCGAAGCCCAACGCCGCCGCCTTGTGCGAGACGGTGCCGTTCTTGTCGAAGCCGGCGGCAAGTCCGATCGGATTGGCAAAGCGGCGTCCGAAGGCCTCGACGGCGAGACGCGGATCGTCGGGCGCCGGAGCCGGCAGCGGCATGGCGGCGAGCGCCCGAAGCGTCAGATCATGCGCCCGCTCCGGCTCCAGCTGGTGCAACAGCGGTCGCGCCAGTCGCCAGAGCGTCTTCATCGGCGCCAACCCGGGCCTAATTCGGGGCGGTCCAGGGGAACATCCAGGTCTCGGTCAGCGCGTTCGGCCCGTTCTTCAGGTAGGCGCGCAGGTCCGTGCTCTCGCCGGGCTTGAGCTCCACGTCCACCGTGCCGCGGAAGCCCGAGATGTAGGGATTGAGCTGCGTGTAGGAGCGCAGAATGCGCCCCGTGCTCGTCGCGGCCACGATCTGCACGGCACCGGGATCGGACTGCCAGTAGGCGAGGTCGCCGCCGGCGAAATCGATCAGGAAGCGGCGCGTACCCGGCGCATTGGGTTCGGACGAGCCGAGCGCGCGCGCCTCGGTCTGGAAGGCCGCCTTCACCTTGCCGTTGCTCGAGAGGTACTTCAGGTCGAGCGCCGAGGTGATGGAATAGGCGTATTTCACCGGACGGCCCGGCTCGACGTCCTCCTTCGAGACCCAGGCGGCGACGACGTTGTCGTTGGTCTCGTCGGTCGTCGGCATCTCGAACAGTTCGACGTGGCCTTCGCCGAGCTTGGTCCTGGGTTGGACCCAGTAGCTCGGCCGCAGCTGGTAGGCGAGGTCGATGTCCTCGTAATGGCTGAAGTCGCGGTCGCGCTGCAGCAGGCCGAAGCCCTGCGGGTCGTGGTCGAAGAACGAGCTCGTCGTCGCCACCGGCCGAGGGTTGCTGAGCGGTCGCCAAATCCACTCGCCGGCGCCGGTGTGCATCATCAGCCCGTCGGAATCGTGCAGCTCCCAGCGGTAGTCCTGGGCGAGCCGCGGCTGGTCGGCACCGAGGAAGAACATCGAGGTCAGCGGCATGTAGCCGATCTTCACGCCGTTCTTGCGCGGGATCAGCGTCACGTTGACCTCGACGACGCTGTTCTCCTGCGGGTAGCAGTCGAACTGGAAGGCGCCGGTGACGACGGAGGAATCGAGCAGGGCATAGATGGTCAGCTTGTCGACGTCGGCCTTCGGCGTCTCGATCCAGAACTCGCGATAGAACGGGAACTCTTCCTGGTTGGTGCCGCCGGCCAGGGCCAACCCGCGGGCGGAGAGGCCGTATTGCTGGCCGCGTCCGAGGAAGCGGAAGTAGCTGGAGCCGACGAAGGAGATGAACTCGTCGAACTTCTTGGGGTCGTTGAGCGGCGAGCGCACCTTGAACCCGGCGAAGCCGAGATTGACCGGCAGAGGCTTGGCGAATTTGGTCGGGCCGTAGTTGAACTGGCTGGCCTGGTAGGGAATCGGCGTCGGAATGCCGTCGCGCACCGTGTTGATCACGACCGGACGTTTGTAGAGGTGGCCGAGGTGGAACAGCTCGAGCCGGAACTGGCTGCCGTTGCCGCCGAGCAGCGCCTTGGAATCCTTGAACTCGATCTGCCGCCAATGATCCCAATCGAGCTTGTTCAGCTCGTCGGGGAGCGGCGGCAGCTCGCCTTGGAACGGCGCCGAGGCGAGTTCCGAGGCGCGCTTCACGACCTCGTCGTAGCTGAAGCGGCTGCCCTGCGGGGCGCGCGCGGTCTGCGCGAGGGTCGGAACGGCGGCGGCGCTGGCGCCCGCGGCCATGGCGCCCTGGACGATCGTGCGGCGGGTGAAAATCACGGAACCTCGGGGTCTCGTCCTCGTCGGCGGCCCGAGCCCTAGCGAGAGGCAGCCACGGCGGCAACCCCCACGCCCCATTTGAGCCAAGGTTGGCAGGCTTTGTCGCTGCGTCGTCGCCGGAACGGCTGCTTCGGCCAGGGATGTCAGCCCCGGCCAAGGTCCGTGCGACACAGCTTGCGGCGCGTGCGCCGGAGGTCTTCGGGCGGCGATCATCCGGAAGGTCATGTGTGGACTCAGACGCTTAGTTTAAGCCCGCATGCCAGCCGCCACGCCCTCGTCATCGACCACGGGGTCGAGCCGGCGATCGAGATCGACGGGGAGCGTCACAGCTTCTTCGATCACCGCCGTGTCTCGGTGCGCTGGCTCGTCGGCACCTGCCTCACAGGCATGCTCGGCGCCGCCCTGATCGGCTCGACCATCTACGCCGCGCTCGATCACGAGGCCAATTTCGCCGAGGCGCCGCGCGCCGCGATCCCGATCGTCAAGGACGTGACCGACGCCGGCGTCAATCCGAAGAAGGGCGATCGGCTGGTCAAGCCGGTCGACATCGTCGCCGCCAAGCAGCTGTTCCGCATCGCGACACCGACCAAGATCGTCGACAAGGAGGTGATGCGCATGCATGCCTTCGCGCGCGTCGAGACGACGCTGCTGACCTCGACTGCCGGCTTCGGCGACGAGGTGCCGCCGTTCAACCCGCTGAAAGTGCTCGCCGACGCGCGCACCCAGGTCGAGGCGCCTCCGGAGCCGCAGCAGGACGACGCCGAATTCTCCTGGAACACACGTGATTTCTCGCCTCAGACCTTGAGCGCCGGCGTGGTGCTCTCGCCCGACGAGGTGCAGGCGCAGCTCGCCGAGCACATCAAGAGTTCGCTCGCGGCAGGCAATCGCCCGTTCGCGCTGCCCTCGCAGCTTCTCTTGATGCGCACCAGCCGCGCCAACACGCTGGGCGCGCTGGCCTATGCCAACACCAACGACGGGTTCGGCGATCATTCCCCATTCTCCTCCATCGTGGTGCGCATGGTGCCGGAGAACGAGACCAGCATCCCGCGCGCACCCACGCCGCCGGGCGGCGTCGTCGCCGACGACAAGCTCGTGGTGATGCACCGCGGCGAGAGCTTGCAGAACCTGTTGCTGACCGCTGGCGTCGGCCGCTCCAACATCCTCACGATCGTCGCGCTGCTCGGCGGCCGCGACGAGCAGCCCATCGCCGACGGGCGTCGCATCAAGCTCACCTTCGCCGATGCGGCCGACGGTACGCCGCGGCGGGTTCTCGCCCGACTCGCGGTCTATGCCGACGAGACCCTGGAGACGACGGTCGCGCTCAAGGACGACGGCACCTACGTCAAGCTCGCGGGTGAGGCCGGCGCCGCCCCGGCGCAGGCGCGCAAGGACGACAACGGCGACGACGACGATCCCTCCGCCATGCGCCTCTACAACGCGCTCTACGAGACCGCGCTGAAGCAGGAGATTCCCAAGCCTGTCATCG
>CAZZWW010000163.1:0-6947 GCA_964657815.1 Vulcanimicrobiota bacterium
GCTGTGGAAGGAGGAGATCGGCGCGATCAGCCGCGCGCTCGCCGTGTTCCAGAAGGCAGTGGCCGATAGCGCGGATCTGCGTGGCGAGCAGCAGGAGATGCGCGAGCGCGCCGCCGGCGAGCGCGCCGGCCTGGTGCGCTCGATGGCCGACCGGTTCGAGGACGTGGTCGGGCGCATCGTCACCGACGTCTCGTCCTCCGCGATCGAGATGCAGACCTCGGCCGAAGCCTTGCTGGGTTTCGCCGACTGGACGTCGCGCGAGGTGAAGACCGTGGCGGGGACCACGAAGAAGGCCTCCTCGACGATGCAGACGATCGCCAGCGATACCGAGGGACTGACCCATGCAGTGGGACGGCTGAACGAGCGGATGGCCTATTCGACCGAAGTGGCGCGCCAAGCCGTCTTCCAAGCCGATCGCACCACCGCATCGATCAAGGATCTCGAGCTTTCCGCCGCCCAGGTCGGGCGCATCGTCGATCTCATCAACGGCATCGCCCGGCAGACGAACCTGCTCGCTTTGAACGCCACGATCGAGGCCGCCCGCGCCGGCGACGCCGGTCGCGGCTTCGCCGTGGTGGCGAGCGAGGTGAAGGCGCTGGCCGACCAGACCTCGCAATCGACGGCGGAGATCCGCGGGCAGATCGAGGCGATCCTCGCGGCCGCCGCAGGGGCCGGCGGCGCCATCTCGCAGATCAGCCGCACCATCGCCGAGATGGCGCAGGTCACGCGCGAGATGACCGATGCGCTCGAGAACCAAGGCAGCGCCACCCGCGACATGATGCTCGGCACCCAGGCGACCGCCGGGCTCACGGCCGAGGTCTCGGCGCAGCTCGAGAAAGTCAGCGAGGGCGCGGTGACCACGGGATCCGCCGCGACGCGCCTGCTCTCCTCGGCGCAGAGCCTGGCTCGGCAATCGAACGTGCTGCACGACGAAGCGCGCAGCTTCGTGGCGACCGTCCGAACGGGCTAACGCCGGCGCCAACCGAACTTTTCGGTACGGTTAGGCCTTGCCGGCCGTCGTGGAGCACCCAAATCCTGAAGCGTCGATGAACGCTCAGGAGGATTACGTGATCAAATCGCTGCTTCTCGTCCTGCCCGCCGCCCTACTGGTCTGTGTTCCTGCGTCGGCGACGGAGACGACCCACCACTCCCCCGCGGTCTCGTCCGGCCGTTCCGTGAGCCAGGACGCGCGCGAGGCGTGGTTCCGCAATCGTGTCGGCGACATTCTGGAAGGTCGCACGGGCACTCTGTCGAGGCAGGAGAGGCGCCACTGAGCGGCGTCGCTCGGCGTCTCGGGCGGCTCCGGCCAGGGCGATGCGTTCCGTCGTCGTCGCAGGCCGCAGGCGAAGCGAGCCAGGGCGGTGAGAGGAGCGCATAGGCGGCGGCCCTGGGCTACTCGCGACACTCGCGACGACGGCTCGGATAGCGACCCGAGCGGGACACGCTCCGAGTGGAGGGGACCTCTCGAGGCCGCTCAGCGCTGGGGCGACCTGCGGTCCTTGTAAGGGTTGTCGCTGGTCTTGCGCGACAGACGCAGCGGCACGCCCGGGAGGGCGAACGTCTCGCGCAGGCCGTTCAGTAGGAAGCGCTCGTAGCTCGTCGGCAGCGCCTCGAGCTGGTTGCCGAAGATGACGAAGTAGGGCGGCCGCGCGCGCAGCTGCGTCATGTAGCGAATCTTGATGCGGCGCCCGGCGACCGCCGGCGGCGGATGCTGCTCGAGAACGCCGGAGAGCCAGCGGTTCAGCCGCGCGGTGGCGATGCGCTTGTTCCAGGTCTGCTCGGCGGCCATGACCGCCTCCATCAGGCGCTCCACGCCGTAGCCGGTCTCGCCGGCGAGCGGCACCACCGGCGCGCCCTTCATCTGCGGCAGCAGGCGCGAGGCCTCCGCCCGCAACCGGTTCAACTCGCCGGCCTTGTCCGTGACGAGGTCCCACTTGTTCAGGCCGATCACGATCGCCCTGCCCTCTCGCACGACGAGGTCGGCCAGCGTCAGATCCTGCTTCTCGAACGGCTTGGTGGCATCGACCAGCAGGATGACCACCTCGGCGAACTTGGCGGCACGCAGAGCGTCGGCGCCGGCGAGCTTCTCCAGCTTGTCTTCGACCCGGGCGCGACGGCGCAGCCCGGCGGTGTCGAACATCTTGAGCTGGCGCCCGCGCCAAACGAGGTCGACGCCGATCGCGTCCCGCGTCAGCCCGGCCTCGGGGCCGGTCAGGAGACGGTTCTCGCCGAGGATGTGGTTCAGCAGCGTCGACTTGCCGGCGTTGGGGCGCCCGACGACGGCGATGCGCAATGGTTTGGTGACGTCGAGCTCGCTGCCGTCCTCCTCGTCGTCGAACGCCTTCGGTGTCTCGGCCTCTTCCTCCTCCGGCGCCGCCGTCTGCTCCGGCAGCGCCTCGAGCAGCGACGAGTAAAGCTCCGCCATGCCGTCGCCGTGTTCGGCGGAGAGCGCAACGGGATCGCCGAGCCCGAGCTGGTAGGCCTCCATGGCGCCGTCGCCGCCGGCGCGTCCCTCGGCCTTGTTGGCGATGAGGATCAGCGGCTTGCCGGCGCGCCGCACCAGCGCGGCGAAGGCGCGGTCGTCCGGCGTGAGGCCGACACGGGCATCGACGACGAAGAAGATCGCGTCGGCAGCGAGGATCGCGGCCTCCGTCTGGGCACGAGTGCGTCCGGACAGGCTGGCGGTGTCGCCCTCCTCCAGGCCGGCGGTGTCGACGATCGTGAAGCGCAGGTCGCCGAGCCTCGCCTCGCCCTCGCGCCGGTCGCGCGTCACGCCAGGCCGGTCGTCGACCAGCGCCAGCTTCTTGCCGACGAGCCGATTGAACAGCGTCGACTTGCCGACGTTCGGCCGGCCGATGATGGCGACGGTGAACACCTAGTGCTGCTGGGCGGACGGCGCGGCCGGCGCGGAAGGTGCCGGTGCAGCCGGGGACGGCGCGGCCACGGTCGTGACCGTGGCCGGCGCCGCGGTCTTGTCGCTGGCGACCGCCGCGCCGGAGCGGGCCAGCTCCAGGAAGGCCTGGGCGCGATTGCGCAGCGGCGGCGGCGCCGTTCCGTCGATCACGATCTCGCCGAGATAGCGCTGCGCCGCGGCGGAGTCCCCGCGCTTCAGAGCCGTCAGCGCCAGCAGCTCGCGTATCCCGGCGTGGAAGGCGAAACCGTCGAGCGCGAAGCGGCCGTACTGCTCCTCGAACTTCTTGGGGTCCTCGCGATCGACCCTGAGCAGGGCGCCGCGGTAGCGGGCGGCGTCGCGCATCGCCTGGCTGCCGCCTTCGCCCGAGGCGATGGCGTCGAAGCGCTGGGCCGCGCCTTCCGGATCGCCGGACGCGAGTTCCTCCGCGTCGCGCATGCCCGCCAGCAGCGGGTAGCCGGCGACGCCGTCGGCGATCAAGCCGTCGTAGCCTTTTCGCGCCTGCGCATCGGCGCCGTCGCGAGCCAGCTTCTCGGCCGCCGCGAAACGGCTGTTGTCGGCCTCGGCGGTCGCGATGCGGCGATCGACGACGTAGCGCCACACGCCCGCGCCGACCACGATGCCGATGAGGACCAGGGCGATGAGGATCTGGTAGCGCGAGAGGAACCGCATCGTGCGTTCACGACGGTAATCCTCGTCGACTTCGCGCATGAAATCGGACATGGGGGCTCGGCTGAGGGCTCAAGGGATCGGCAGGGGGTGCGCCCTAGCACGATCCTCCGCGAACACCTACAGGGCCTCCGCGCCCCGGCGCTCAACAGCGTGCGCCGCGCGCGCGGCCTGCCAGGTGAGCGTGAAGTAGAGCGCGACGAGCGCCACGTCGCACGCGACCCAGGCGGCCGAGAAGCTGTGCTTCACGCCCAGCGCGATGAGGATCTGCGCCACGGCCGCGAACAGCCAGAGGACGCCGCCCCATGGCGTCGCCAGCCACAGGCCGACGGCTGCGAGGAAGTCGATCACCGCGAAGAACATGACCGCCGCCGTCTGGCTCTTGGTCATGTGGTCGAAGACGGCGGCGCGCGGCAGCATGAACGAGGCCCACTCGCTCAGGCCCTGCAGGATCCACAGGGCCGCGAGCAGCCGCATGAAGATCACGAGGATCAGGCCCCAGCGCGTCTCGATCTGCTCGCGCGCGCTCATGCCGACGCGGATCGCCGCGTCGGGCTCGTAGGGCAGAATCTCGCGCCCGGCGGGCGGCAGGCTCATGCCGCGACGGCCTCGGCGCCCGGCTCGAGCAGGTCGCTCGCCGGCCCGACCGGCACCACGCCGGTCGGATTGATCCAGAGGTGGGAGCGGTAATAATGGTTCTTGATGTGGTCGGCCCGGAAGGTGGAGGCGATTGCGTCGACGCTCATCATGTCCTCGAGATAGGCCGACAGCGCGGGATAGTCGGCGATGCGGCGGATGTTGCACTTGAAGTGCCCGACGTAGACGATGTCGAAGCGCAGCAGCGTCGTCACCAGCCGGATGTCGGCCTCGGTCATCGCGTCGCCGGTGAGGAAGCGCTGCGCCGCCAGGCGATGGTCGAGCAGGTCGAGCGTCTCGAAGAGCGGATACACGGCGGCCTCGTAGGCCGCCTGCGTGGTGGCGAAGCCGGCCTTGTACACGCCGTTGTTGACCGTGTCGTAGACGAGCGCGTTCACCACGTCGATCTCGTGGCGGAGGTCCTGCGGGTAGGTGTCCGGCCCGGTGGCGCCGACGCCGTCGAAGGCCGAGTTCATCATGCGGATGATCTCGGCGGATTCGTTGGAGACGATGGTGTTCGTCCGCTTGTCCCACAGCACCGGCACCGTGACGCGGCCGGAATAGTCGGCCTTCGCCGCCGTGTAGACCTGATGCAGGACGCGGGCGTGATGGATCGGGTCCGGGATGACGCCGTCGCGCTCGTGGAAGGTGATGCCGTCCTCGCGCATCAGCCAGTCGGTGATCGACAGGGAGATGATGCCCTCCAGCCCTTTGAGTTTACGCATGATGAGGCAACGCGTCGCCCACGGGCAGAAGTAGGAGGCGTAGAGATGATAGCGGCCGGCCTCCGCCTTGAAGCCGCCCGACCCGCTCGGGCCCGGCGCCCCGTCGGCCGTCACCCAGTTGCGGAACGCCGACGCGTCGCGCTCGAAGCGGCCGTCGTGCTTGTCCTGCCCGTAGCCCGTGTCGTGCCAGACGCCTTCGACGAGGAGACCCATCCACTCAATCCTACCTGGCTGCGCGGTCCGATGCGTTAGCGTCGTCCCGAACATAATGCCACCGTCAACGATTGGCTGGCTTAGGACAGCTCGATCTTCGGGCAGCGGTCCATCACCACCGTCAGCCCCGCCGCCTCGGCCCGCGCCTTCGCGGCAGCGTCGATGACGCCGAGCTGCATCCACACCACGCTTGGCGGAACCGCCAACGCCAGCGCCTCGTCGACGACCGTGCCGACGTGGTCGGAGGCGCGGAAGATGTCGACCATGTCGACGGGATGCGGCAGCTCGGTCAGGCTCGCGACCACGGCCATGCCGGCCACCTCTCGACCGGCAAGGCCCGGATTGACGCCGATGCACGCGTAGCCACGCCGCACCAGGAAGATCGCGACGTCGTGGGATGCCCGGCGCGGATCGGCCGAAAGGCCGACCACGGCGATCGAGCGCACGCTGGCGAGAAGCCCACCCAGACCGAGGCTCATCATAGCGGTATCCAGTTACCTTGCTCGCTAAAGCGCTGCTGCGACGGTCTGAAATCGCCTCTTCCGCCTTGACTTGCGAGGCGCCCGGCTGTGATAAGCACCGCCAAACCTCCACAAGAGATCATCATGTTCGGCAAGACGTACTCGACCAAGACGGCCGAGATCGAGAAGAAATGGGTGCTGATCGACGCCGAGGGCCTCGTCGTCGGCCGCCTCGCCTCGATCATCGCGATGCGCCTGCGCGGCAAGCACAAGGTCACCTATACCCCGCATATGGATGACGGCGACAACATCATCGTCATCAACGCGGACAAGGTGGTGTTCACCGGCAAGAAGCGCGAAGACAAGGTGTACTACCACTACACGGGCTTCCAGGGCGGCATCAAGGAGCGCACCGCGCGCTTCATCCTCGAGGGGCGCTTCCCCGAGCGCGTCGTCGAGAAGGCCGTCGAGCGCATGGTCCCGCGCGGGCCGCTCGGCCGCAAGCAGATGGGCAATCTGCGCGTCTACGCCGGCACCGAGCACCCGCACGAGGCGCAGCAGCCCGAGAAGCTCGACATCGGCGCGATGAATTCCAAGAACAAGAAGGCTGCCTGACATGGCCGAGACGCTCTCTTCCCTGCAGGATCTCCGCGGCGCCACCGGCGAGGGACAGGCGCCCGCGCCCGTCCACGTCCAGAAGCTCGACAAGTTCGGCCGGGCCTACGCCACCGGCAAGCGCAAGGACGCCGTCGCCCGAGTCTGGATCAAGCCCGGCTCCGGCAAGATCGTCGTCAACGACAAGCCCTTCGAGGAATATTTCGCGAGGCCGGTGCTTCGCATGATCCTGCAGCAGCCGCTCGGCCTGACCTCGCGCGTCGGCCAATACGACCTGATGGTCAACGTCTGCGGCGGCGGCCTCTCCGGCCAGGCCGGCGCGGTGCGCCATGGCCTGTCCAAGGCGCTCACCTACTTCGAGCCGGAGCTGCGCGGCGTGCTCAAGAAGGAAGGCTTCCTCACCCGCGACTCCCGCGTGGTCGAGCGTAAGAAGTACGGCAAGAAGAAAGCCCGCCGGAGCTTCCAGTTCTCGAAGCGCTGAGGCGCTTGCGGCGGATATGGGCAAAGGGCGGCCGGGAGGCTCGAGCTCCCGACCCAAGGTGTCGATACAGAGGCGCTCCTTTCGGGGGCGCTTTTTTATTTCGAGATGTGAGCGGTAGCTTCTCTCCCATCGAACGACAGCAAACCTTCGTGGTAATTCTACGTAGAAGGGATTTTGTCAGTGCGGATAGGGCGCAGATGTCCAGGGTGCTCAGACGGTCGTTCCCTGAGACGATC
>CAZZWW010000164.1:0-6941 GCA_964657815.1 Vulcanimicrobiota bacterium
CGCTTCGTCCCCAGTGACTGCAGCGCCTGCCACGGCACAGCCGGCCATGGCGCCACGGATGCCGTGGTGCACCATGTGACCGGCGGCAGCACCCGCCGCGCCGTACTTCAGGCAACCGCCCGGTGCGGCCTCGGCGACCGGAGCGGTGAACGCGAAACCGGCGGCGAGCGTGCCGACTGCGGTGAGGGTGAGCATCGTCTTCTTCATGGGAAACCTCTCGAGCGCCAGGGGGACGCCACCTTCGGAACGCGATCCCTCGGCTTAGGTTCGGCCAAGCGTCGGGGTCGCATGGGCGTATAGACCTCCGGCGACCTGAACCGTCGATGACGAGGAGCGAACCCGAAACCGCATGCTCGAGACCCTCGTCTTTCTGCTCGCGGCCTCGGTGGTGTTCGTCTCGCTGTCGCGCCGGCTCGGGCTCGGCTCGATCCTCGGTTATCTCGTCGCCGGTGCCGTGATCGGCCCATCGGGGCTGCGCCTCGTCACCGACGTCGACGTCATCAAGACCATCGCCGAATTCGGCGTGCTGATGCTGCTGTTCCTCATCGGGCTGGAGCTGAGACCGCAGCGCATCTGGCTGATGCGGCGCGCGGTGCTCGGGCTCGGCGGCGCGCAGGTCGCGATCACCGGAGCGATCCTCGCCGCCCTGCTCCATGTCGCCGCCGGGCTGGACCCTCGCGGAGCGGTCGTGCTCGGCCTGGGCCTGGCGCTCTCCTCCACCGCGATCGTGCTGCCGATGCTGGGCGAGCGCGACCTGCTCGGCACCGGCTCGGGCCGCGACGCCTTCTCCGTGCTGCTGTTCCAGGACATCGCCTCGGTGCCGCTGGTCGCCGTGCTGCCGCTGCTCGCCGACGGGGGCGGAGCCGCCGGACCGATCTGGCCGCCGCTGCTGAAGGGCCTCGGTGCCGTGGCGCTGATCCTGCTCGGCGGCCGCTTCCTCGTGCGCCCGCTGTTCCGGCTGGTCGGCCGATTCAAGAGTCAGGAGGTATTCACCGCCAGCGCGCTGCTGGCGGTCGCGGGCGCCGCGGCGATCGCCGACATGGCCCACCTGCCGACCTCGCTCGGCGCCTTCGCCGCGGGCGTCATCCTCGCCGAATCCGAGTTCCGCCACGAGCTGCAGGTCGACGTCGAACCGTTCGAGGGCCTGCTGCTCGGCTTCTTCTTCGTGTCGATCGGCATGGCTGCCAACCTGGGTCTCGCCCTGGCCGAGCCCGGCCACATCGCCGCGGCGGTGGCGGTGCTGATGGCGGTCAAGATCGTCGTCGCCTTCGCGCTCGAGCGGATGCGCGAGACCAGCCTCGGCCGCTGCTGGCGCTTCGCCGTCACCCTGCCGCAGGGCAGCGAGTTCGGCTTCGTGCTGTTCGGCGCCGCGCTCCAAGCCAAGGTGCTGGGCAAGCCAGTGCTCGATCGCGCCACGCTCGTCGTCGCGCTGACGATGGCGGTGTCGCCGCTGCTGTTCGCGCTGTCCGAGCGCTTCGTCATGCCCCGCCTCGCCGCCAAGCGCGCGCGCCGCGTCGAGCCGATCGACGCCGATCCCGCGCCCGTGGTGATCGCCGGCTTCGGCCGCGTCGGCCAGATCGTCGGCCGCGTGCTCAAGACCCGCAAGATCCGCTTCAACGCGCTCGACGACGATGCCGACCAGGTCGACACGGTGCGCCGCTTCGGCACGAAGGCCTTCTTCGGCGATCCCACCCGCCTCGAACTCCTGCGCGCGGTGGGGTTGGCCGAAGCCCGGATCCTCGTGGTGGCGCTGGCCGACCCCAAGCAATCGGTCGCTCTGGTCGAGCGCGCCCAGGCCGAGTTCCCGCACCTCAAGATCTACGCCCGCGCCCGCAACCGCCGGCACGCCCACCTCCTGATGACCTTCAAGCCGGAGGCCATCGTGCGCGAGACCTTCTTCTCCGCCCTGCGGCTGACCGAGCTGGTGCTGCAGGGGACAGGCCTCGACGAGGCCGACGCGCGCCGCACGGTCGCCACCTTCCGCGAGCGCGACGAGGCCACGCTCGTGCAGCAGCGCGACATCTACGACGACGAGAAACAGCTCATCCAGTCCGCCAAGCAGGCCGCGCAGGAGTTGGACGAGCTGTTCGAGGAGGACGCGGCGGAGGGCTGACGGGCTATTGGGTGAGGTGCGCCGAGCCGATCGCCTTGGCGAACAGCGCCTGCATCGCGGCATTGATGTCGCCGCCCGTGTTCACCTGGAAGAACAGGCCGGGAGACGCGCACGCCTGCAGCGCAGTCGGCACCTTGGGCTGAAACGGATCGACATACGTGTTATAGAAAGAGTTGTTCGGGAGCGGCAAGTAAGGCGTGTACAGAACGGCGATCCTGACGTTGCGGTTCTTGAGCGGTGTACAATAATCCACCTGATGGCCGACGTAGGTGATGCTCCTCCCGTTGTTGGTCATATCCGTGGGACCCTGATTGTTATACGCTTGGTCGATCACGCCGTCGGTGACGATGAAGAGAACCTCCTGCGGCGTGTCTCCCGACGCGTTCGTCCCTTTGCCGGGCGCGGGTATGTAGGCGGAATTGGCCATAGCGTTGTCGAATTGGCTGTCCTCGTCGTTGTTCCCATTGTTGCTGGTGAGATTGTTTTCGTTGTAGACCTGCAACATGTTGATCTTCGACGTGTCGTTTTGAGCGCTGGTGAGATCCGAGGTCAGGTTCGTGATCGTCTGGAACGACGCATCGAACGTGTAGGTCGCGACCCGATACTTTGCGTTGTTTTGAGCGCTGGTCTGCTTCGCGGTGCTGTAGAGATTGGCGGTGGCTTGTTTGACCAGATCGATTCTCAGCGTCAGCCCGAGATTACGGGCGAGCGTGTAGTTGTCTTCACCGTTGGGATTGCCTTGCACGTCCTGGGAGGTCGGATTCGTTTCGTGGCAGGCGAACGCACACCCTCCCTGTTGCGATGTGTTCTGCACCATGGTGTCGATACCGGCCTGACTTGACGGAATGCCCATCGAAGGCGACGTGTCCAGCAGGATGTAGAAGTCGATATTGGGAGCGGTCGAACTCGAGACCTTCGATGTACCGGCGAGCGAGACCGCCGCCATCTTAAGGAGGGCGCCGAAAGCGTTGGGCGACGAGGCGGTATAAGACACCGTCGTGTTGCGCGTGACGGCTCCGTTCGCTCCGGTCGTGTCGGTGACGCAAACCTGGCCGACTGATCCACAATTCGCATTGCTCAAAGGTGTGATCGTCACGCCGCCGACCAGAGCAGCCTGAGCATTGAACAATTGGACCGCTTTGGCTTGCGCCTGGGCGGCTGTCAGCGCCATCGATGCCGGGGTGGTCGTCGAGAGCGCGGCGGCGTCGGCGATTGCATTGAGTTGTGCTTCGCGGCGCCCGGCCAAGGTGAAGTCGATGCTCATGCCAACGAGACCGGAAATGACGAGCATCGTCAAACCCGTGATGATCGCCACGTTTCCACGCTCATCGGCAGCAAATCGCCTCATGACCCGCTTGCGACCGGCGGATATGCGATTGAGTGAAGACGCCATCGTGTTCGCCTAGGTTCCGGTGTAAGAGATGGACTGGACCGAGCGCGGGCTCATGTACATTTGGCTAGACATTGCGTAGGGACTCGTTATTTTGTACAGTACAGCAGGACTAAATTTGTACGTAACCGTTGCCAATACGATCGATGTGCTATTCTGGCTGATGTTGGCGGGTAAGGTGGCGGTCGCGCCGGCTGTGAGGGGAGTGCCGTTGAGGGATTTACTCCAAGTCACGGTGGTTTTACCCGAGCTGTCCGTCGTGAATTCCGTCAGGACGATCACGAGTGTGGACGTATCGAAAGGCGTCATGATCTGGGCGGACGCATTGAGCACGGTCGTCACATCCGACGTTCCCATCGTCTGGTACTGGGTCGTCAGGTCGGCGACCGTGCGGGCCGTGAGCGTGACTTTCCTGTAGGCGGAGGTTGCCTCCTCGAGTTGGTACGCTCCGAAAACCAGCAGCATCAGCACGGGAAGCACCAGGGAGAACTCCACGGCCGCGGTCGCCTGTCCGTCGGCGACGAAGGCGCTCAGCGGCGCACATGGCCGGCTCTTCGTCTTCATTGATAGGGCTCGTTCTTGAAGACCGCCGTGGCCATGATGAGGCGTCTGTTGTTTGTCGTATTGGCCATGCCGAGTCCGAGAGGCCCGGTGACTGTGGGCAGCAGGTACATGACACGCATGACCACGATGTCACCGGCACCGCCGATGTTGTATTGCCAGGTATTGGAGACGGTTCCGTCAGGATTGTAAGTAATGGTCGGCGAAGACGTATTTGCGCTGGAGAAATTTGTCGCCACTTGCGCGTCGACCATCAGCTTGGAACAATCGTTCAAGATGGCTGGAAGTTTGGAGCACACGACCGCGAGGAATTGTTGCTGCGTCGCCGCCTGCGATTGCTCCGTACCCGTCAAGACGAGGCGAGCCGACTTTTCCGTCGCGACCTCGAGGGCCGATTGCGATAGGCAAAAGAGGCCGATCTGGAGTCCGGCGATGATCAAGGCAACGAACGGCAGCGCGACGATCGCAAACTCGACCGCCGTCGCGCCGCGTTCGTCGCCAAACCTTCGATATGCGCTCGCAAGTTTCATGCGTCTCTCGAGACCGCCATCCACTCCTGGTTCTGGCACTCTCGGGTTAACGCAGGGTCACGAGCGGGGTCGCGATTCTTCTTGCAGCGAAGAGTGGTTAAGGGTGGGTTGCCTCGAAACGATAAGGCCATCGCAGATGGGCGCAATGCTGATACCTCAGTTGAAGCAGATCCTTCCGCTTTGCGGCGCGAGCGCCCCGCTCGGGTCGGCGATCGTGACTGGGCCGGTGGACGCGCGCGGCACCATGAACGTGGTCTTCGTCATGGGGCCGGAGAACCAGGCGAGCGCCTGCGCGAAGATGGGCGTGTAGGTGTAGGCGGCGTCGGCGACGATGACGTAGGACACGGCGCCGGTCGTGTAGCCGTAGCTCTGCGCCTGATTGGCGGTGATCAGCGATATCGGGAAGTTGGTCGACAAGGGGGGAGTGCCGTCGGACACTTGGACGAGCGGCGTCGTGCACGCGCGCAGCGTACCCGATTGCGTGAAAGACCATCGCACGAGAGCGTCGCAACAGGTGGCGTTGCTCTTGGCCTTGATGTCGACGGCGCTGACGGTGAGCGTCACCGTGCCCGTCGGGTAGGGCGCCATCACCGCGCTCGAGGCGGCGAAGATGTTCGACAGACCAGCGATGCTGATCGACCCGCTCGCCGTGGGTTGCTGCGAGACGAGATCCGAGACCGTGCGCGACAGCTGGCTCAGCTTGCGGCTGGCGATGACGTAGCGCGTGACGTCGATGACGCCGACATAGAGGAGCAGCATCAGCGGCAGGATGAGGGCGAACTCCACCGCGGCGACGCCGCCGCCGTCACGCAACATGCGGATCGCGGCGGCGCGGAGTGGGACATGCCGCATCCTCAGCACCCGCTCGGAGGCGAGTAGCCGCTCGCGAAGGGCTCGTTGCGGAACACCGCCGTGCCGAGGAGGAGCTGCTGCCAACCGGAGGCGTTGGGCACGTCGTTCACCGATCCGGTGCGCACCACGCTCACGTCGTGGCCGTTCGTCGTGCCCATCACCGGCAGGAAGATCGGGAAAGGATAGATCACGCGGACGATGACGATGTCGCCGGGGCCGCCGGGGCAGAACTTGGTCGCCGAGCCCGGCTGGTAGAAATCGGCGGAGGTGTCCAGGCCGATGAAGGTGCCGGCGGACGAGACGCGGACGTCGACGATCAGCTTCGTGCAGTCGATGAACGAGGCGAGGGGACCGGCGCCTCCGCTCGGGCACATGTACCGGCTGACGAAGGCCGAGGCGGTGGCGACGCCGTTGCCCTGCGCCGTGCCGACATAGAGGCTGCGCGCCGCGGACTGCGTGGCGGCCTGCAGGTTCTCGGAGGCGAAATAGGTGAATCCGGCCTGGAAGATCGCCATCAGCAGTCCGAGGAACGGCACCATGATGAGCGCGAATTCCACGGCCGTGGCGCCGCAGGTATCGGCGGCGAAGCTGCGCCTCGCCGCGGGTGCCGTGCCGTCGATGCCTGTGGTCCGTCGCGCCGCCATCATGCGGCAAGCAAAGGCGGAGAGTGTCAACGAGCCGTTTACAATGGCAGCCTGACGTAACGGAACGTCAACACTCTTCCAGCGCGCATGATGAAGGACCCCTTAAACGGCGGCCGCAAGCAGCCACCGCCGGATCAATGCAGGGCGCGCGACCCCGCCTCGGCCGGTGCGGCGGGGAACGCCACCGGCCCGTCGCCGATGACGAGCCCGTCGGGCCCCGCGCCGATCGTCACCTCCGCGCCGTCGAGCACGGTGCCGGCGAGGATCCGCTCGGCCAGCGGGTCCTGCACCGCCTTCTGGATCACGCGCTTCAGCGGACGCGCGCCATAGGCCGGATCGTAGCCCTTGTCGGCGAGCCAGGCGCGGGCCGGCGGCGACAGGTCGAGCACGATCTTGCGATCCTCGAGCAGCCTGGCGAGGCGGGCCAGCTGGATGTCGACGATCGCCGCCATGTCCTCGCGGCGCAGCCGGTGGAACAGGATGATCTCGTCGACGCGGTTGAGGAACTCCGGCCGGAAATGCGCGCGCACGGCGTGCATGACCTCCTCGCGCACCGCGGCGGAATCCTGCCCGTCGGCCTGCATCACGAGCGTTTCTGCCCCGAGGTTCGACGTCATCACGATGAGCGTGTTGCGGAAGTCCACCGTACGTCCCTGGCCGTCGGTCAGACGGCCCTCGTCGAGCACCTGCAGCAGCACGTTGAAGACGTCGGGATGCGCCTTCTCGATCTCGTCGAACAGCAGCACCTGGTAGGGCCGGCGCCGCACCGCCTCCGTCAGCGCGCCGCCCTCCTCGTAGCCGACGTAGCCCGGAGGCGCGCCGATGAGCCGGGCGACCGAGTGCTTCTCCAT
>CAZZWW010000165.1:0-6926 GCA_964657815.1 Vulcanimicrobiota bacterium
ATGGTCGCCCGTTACTCGAAATACGCTCTCGTTAGCCTTGTTACCATGCCGACAGCCGCGGGGCTCGCGCAAGGTTAATGGATGGTTAACGCATTTGGGCCCATGTGGTGTGATGGGCGGATTCGGCTTGCGCCGCGTCCCGAATGGCGCGGCGGGGCCGCAGTTGCAAATCCAGGCTGCACCCCACAAGGTCGTCCTGACTGCTCGAACGGCGCCGGAGCTGATTCGCGTGCCGGCCGCGACGCACGGAATTGACGGCATGAGCGACCACCTGACCACCGCCGCCTTCCACCGGACCGAGCGCGCCGGCAGTCCGAGCCTCGTGCTGATCCTGGCCCTGGCCCTCGTCGGAGCCGCCTTTGCCTTCTCCGCCCTGCCCCGCGACCAGGCCGGCACGCTCATCATGTGCCTGCTCGCGGTGCTCGCCGTCGTCGGCATCTTCGCGCTGTTCGGCTATGCCGTCGGCTTGTTTCAGCTCGCCGGCAAGGCGGTCAAGAGCGACGTCACCCGCGTCGTCTGCGATACGGGCCCCGAGGGCCTTCTCGTCACCGACACCGGCGGCAAGTTCCTCTACGCCAACGACACCTACATGAAGCTCTCGAACGCGCGCGGCATCGCCGACCTGCGCGGGGTCGAGCGGCTGTTCTCCGGCTCGCCCGAGGTCTCCGAGGCGGTCTACCGGCTCGCCCAGGCGGCGCGCGACGGCAAGCGCGCCCTCGAGGAGGTGCGGCTGTCGCCGCCGCTCGACGGCGCGGTCGGCGGCGTCGGCTGGTACCGCGTGCGGGTGCGCCCGCTGCCGCAGCTGCCCGGCGCCAAGCGCGCGAGCCTGTGGGGCATCTCCGACGTCACCCGCGAGCGCGAGCGCCACGAGAACGTGTTCCAGGAGCTGCAGCACGCGATCGACTTCCTCGACCACGCGCCGGCCGGCTTCTTCTCCTGCAACGACGCCGGCGACGTCAGCTACATGAACGCCACCCTGGCCTCCTGGCTGGACTACGACCTCGCCCAGGTCGGCTCCGGCGGGCTGAAGCTGGGCGACTTCGTCGCCGGCGGCGGCGGCGCGCTGCTCGCCAGCGTCGTCGGCGCGCCCGGCGAGGTCCGCACCGAGCAGTTCGACATCGACCTGAAGCGCCGCGGCGGCCAGGGCCTGCCGGTGCGGCTGCTGCATCGCGTCGCCTTCGGGGCGGACGGCGCGTCCGGCCCCTCGCGCACGCTGGTGATCAGCCGCCTCCCGGGCGAGGAGCCGGGGGAGGACCTGCGCGCCGCCGAGGTGCGCTTCGCCCGCGTGTTCAACGCCACGCCGGTGGCCATCGCCATCACCGACGGCGGCGGCGGCATCAGCCAGTCCAACGCCGCCTTCGCCCGCATGATGCCGGCCGCGCTGCGCGGGCGCGACGGCCTCCCGCGCACGATCTTCGGCGCCGTGACCGAGCGCGACCGTCCCGCGCTGGAGCGCGCCATCAAGGACGCCGCGGCGATGAAGAGCGACATCGCGCCCGTGGACGTCACCGTGACCGGCGACGTCGAGCGCTCGGCCCGGCTCTTCGTCTCGCCCTCGGGCGAGCGCGAGGGCGGCGGCGCCACGATCTACGCGCTCGACACGACCGAGCAGAAGACGCTGAAGGAGAATTTCGCCCAGTCGCAGAAGATGCAGGCGATCGGCCAGCTCGCCGGCGGCGTGGCGCACGACTTCAACAACGTGTTGACCGCCATCATCGGCTATTCCGACCTGCTGCTGGTCAACCATCGGCCGACCGACCCGTCCTTCCAGGACATCATGCAGATCAAGCAGAACGCCAACCGCGCCGCCGGCCTGGTGCGGCAGCTGCTGGCCTTCTCGCGGCGGCAGACGCTGCGCCCGCAAGTGCTGCAGCTCGGCGACGTGCTCGGCGAACTGATGAACCTGATGCGCCGCCTCGTAGGCGAGAAGATCGAGCTGGAGCTGCGCCACGGCCGCGACTTGTGGCTGATTAAGGCCGACATCAACCAGCTCGAGCAGGTGATCATCAACCTCGTGGTCAACGCCCGCGACGCCATGCCGTCCGGCGGCAAGGTCAACCTGCGCACCCGCAACGTGCCGGCCGCCGACTGCGCCGCCTTCAAGGAGGACGTGCTGCTGCCCGGCGACTACGTCGCGATCTCGGTCGAGGACAACGGCACCGGCATCCCCGACGACGTCAAGGAGAAGATCTTCGAGCCGTTCTTCACCACCAAGGAGGTCGGCAAGGGCACCGGGCTCGGGCTCTCGATGGTCTACGGCATCGTCAAGCAGACCGAGGGCTACGTGTTCTGCGATTCCGAGGTCGGACGCGGCACCACCTTCACCATCCTGCTGCCGCGCCACATCGCCACCGAGGCCGACGAGCCGGTCAAGGTCGCGATCGTCGCGCCCGTGGCCGACTCGACCGGCCATGCCACCATCCTCCTCGTCGAGGACGAGGAGGCGGTGCGCGCCTTCGGGGCCCGCGCGCTGCGCACCCGCGGCTACACCGTGCTCGAGGCCTCCTCCGGCCTCGAGGCGTTGGAGGTGGCCGAGGAGAACGCCGGCACGATCGACCTCATCGTCTCCGACGTGGTCATGCCCGAGATGGACGGCCCGACCATGTTCGGTGAGCTGCGCAAGCGCGGCATCAAGGCCAAGGTGATCTTCGTCTCCGGCTATGCCGAGGACGCCTTCGCCAAGAACCTGCCCGAGGGAGAGGAGTTCGGCTTCCTGCCCAAGCCGTTCTCGCTGAAGCAGCTCATCGAGGCGGTGAAGGTCGCGACGGGATAGGTAAATCTTTGGCTTCAAACCTTGTCATTCCGGATGGAGCGAAGCGACGATCCGGAACCCATCGTGCTCTGCGGTTACTCACTCTTCGGGAACGCGCAATGGGCTCCGGGTTCGCCTCCGGCGCCCCTGAGTGAGATCGTTTGGAGCCGGAAGGAAGCGGCGTGGTTCCTCTCTCCATTCGGCAGGCGGCTCCTGACGACGCGGGCGCGCTGAGCAGGCTCATGGCCCGCGCGATCCGGCACAACAACGCGGCCGACTACCCGCCCGACGTGGTCGAGCTCATCCTGGCATGGCACACGCCGGGGAACGTCGCGGCGATGATTTCCACGCGGCATGTCTTCGTGGCGGTCGAGGAGGATCGCATCGTCGGCACCGTCGCGCTGGAGGGGTCAGTCCTCCGCGGCCTGTTCGTGGACGTGGACCGCCAGGGGCGCGGCATTGCTCGGACGTTGGTCGCGGATGTCGAACATATCGCCTGTGCCGGCGGCATCGCCGAACTCGCCCTGCAATCGTCCCTGACCGCGCACGGCTTCTACGAGCGCCTGGGTTACCGCACCCAGGCTTTCCGCTTCCACCCGGAAGGCTCGACCTATCGCATGGTCAAGGCGCTCGCCGCCGCTCCGCCGGTCACGCGAGCACCCGCTCCAGGTGGAACCCCTTCGACGTGATCAGCCAGCGCCCTCGATGCGGTGCCAGGTCAGGTAGTCGACGAAGATCATGGACGTGATCCGCACGCGCACCTTCACGAAGGCTTGGGTCGCGGCGGCGAGATCGACCAGCAGGATCTCGTCGGCGCGGGGCGTGCCGAGCGACTTCGGCGACTGGCGCTTGGCCAGGACGTCCCGATAGGCCTGCGCCGACCAGCACACCATGGCGCCGTCGCGGAAGCCGTGGAGCTGCACGCTCGGCGCGAAGACGCGATCGAAGCGCGACAGGTCGCAATCGTGCATCAGATCGAAGTATTCCTGCACGGCCTCGAGCAGGGCTGCGATATCGGACCGATCGGCAGCGGAGGCGCCGCAGTCGATCTCCATGCCGCTCGTCATGACAATCTCCTTCGTTCCAATGAGGAATCAAGCTCCAGGTCCAAGGAGGCGCGAGTGTTTCAGAATGGTGCGACGATCATGCGTCCGTCATCGCGAGCCGGCGGCGAAGCAACCCAGGATGCGGCGGGAAGGGCGCTTGGCGGCCCTTGGGTTGCTTCGCTACGCCCGCAATGACGGCCTGGGGACGATCGAGCGAACGCTTCAGGTGATCACGCTCGGTGCCGCGCGCCCGGTGCGGTCGCGGATGCCGGCGATGGCGTCGGCGGCCGCGATGAGCGGTGCGAGCACCGCCTGCGTATCGCCGGACGGCTTGGCCGGGTCGGGCTCGTAGCGCTCGATGTAGACGCGCAGCGTCGCGCCGGCCGTGCCGGTGCCGCTGAGACGGTAGACGATGCGCGAGTCGTCTTCGAACATCACGCGGATGCCCTGGTGGGTCGTGGCGGAGCCGTCGACCGGGTCGGTGTAGGCGAAATCGTCGGCCTCGCGCACGGTGAAGCCCTCGTAGGCGCGGCCCTTCAGCCCCGCGAGGTTCTCGCGCAACCGCGCCATCAGCCCGTTCGCCGCCTCACTGTCGACCTCCTCGTAGTCGTGGCGCGTGTACCAGTTGCGGCCGTAGGTCCGCCAATGCTCGGCGACGATCGCCTTCACCGGTTGCCGGCGCACGGCGAGGATGTTGAGCCACAGCAGCACCGCCCACAGCCCATCCTTCTCCCGCACGTGGTTCGAGCCGGTGCCGGCGCTCTCCTCGCCGCACAGCGTCGCCAAACCGGCATCGAGCAGCGTGCCGAAGAACTTCCATCCGGTCGGCGTCTCGTAGAGGCCGATGCCGAGTTTTTCCGCGACGCGGTCGGCGGCCGCGCTGGTGGGCATCGAGCGGGCGATGCCGGCGAGGCCGGCCGCGTAGCCCGGCGCGAGATGGGCGTTGGCGGCGAGCAGGGCGAGCGAATCCGAGGGCGTCACGAAGAGCCCGCGCCCGATGATGAGGTTGCGGTCGCCGTCGCCGTCGGAGGCGGCGCCGAGATCGGGCGCATCGGGACCCATCATCAGGTCGTAGAGGTCCTTGGAATGCACCAGGTTGGGGTCGGGGTGGCCGCCGCCGAAGTCGGGGCTGGGCTCGGCATTGACCACGCTGGAGGCCGGTGCGCCCAGTGCATCGACGAGGATCGCCTTGGCGTAGGGGCCGGTGACGGCGTGCATGGCATCGAAGCGCAGGGTGAGGCCGCCGGCGATCGCCGCGCGGATCGCGGTGAAGTCGAACAGCGTCTCCATCAGCGCCTGGTAGTCGGCGACGGGATCGACGACCTCGACGGCCATGTCGCCGAGCCGCTGCTCGCCGATCGTGTCCAACACGACGTCGGGCGCCTCCACGATCTTGTAGGAAGTGATCGTCTCCGTGCGGGCGTGGATCGCCTCGGTGATCGCCTCCGGCGCAGGGCCGCCGTTGCCGATGTTGTACTTGATGCCGAAATCGCCGTGCGGGCCGCCGGGATTGTGCGAGGCCGAGAGGATCAGGCCGCCGAAGGCGTGGCGCGCCCGGATCACGCAGGAGGCGGCGGGCGTCGACAGCAGGCCGCCCTGGCCGACCAGCACGCGGCCGAACCCGTTGGCCGCCGCCATGCGCAGGATGGTCTGGATCGCCTCTCGGTTGAAGTAGCGCCCGTCGCCGCCCACCACGAGGGTCTGGCCCGCCTTGCCCTCCAGCGAGTCGAAGACCGCCTGCACGAAGTTCTCGACGTAGTGCGGCGCCTGGAACACTTCGACCTTCTTGCGCAGGCCCGACGTGCCCGGCTTCTGGCCGGCGATCGGCTGCGTCTCGACGGTGATCACCATGGCGGGGCTCCTTCGCGCCCCGCGCTTGCCGGGTCGGACGCCCGGCGTCAACTCGGCGGAAGGGACACCCGGTACCCCCCGGGCAGACGCGCGGGGCGTTTGGCCCTATAGAGCGCACACCTCCTCGCAAGCTCCCATGACGTCCTCCGCCCCGATCACGACCCGCACCACCGCCCGCGCCCTGCTGCTCGGCGACCGCATCGACGCGTCGGGCCTGGAGCGGGCCGACATGATCTCGATCAACCCGCTGGCGTTCCAGGCCGGCGCGGCCGGCTTCGTGGTGCTCTACCGCTTCGGCGTCGCCGTGGCCGTGGGGCTGTCGCCGCTCGAGGAGGAGGAGGTGCTGCAGCAGCTGCGCGCCCGCCTCACCGGCCCGCACGCCCACGTCGACGACGAGACCGCCGTGCTCGAGGTGGCGCCCGAGGGCGACGACCGCATCCCGCCGGGGGGCGCCATCGCGCTGCGCGACCTCACCCCGCCGCGCCTGCTGGTGGTGGCCGACGCCCTGGCCAAGAGCGTGTCGCTGGGCCGCGACGAACGCGAGGTCAATGCCGTGTTCGACGTGATCGAGCCCTTCGCGGCCCGGCTGTTCGAGCGCGGCCGCACGCCGCGCAATCGCCGCTCGATGCTCAAGCTCATCGGCCAGACGCTGCTGGTGCAGCACCGCGTCTCCGGCCGCGTCGCCGTCGAGGAGAAGCCCGACGTGCTGTGGGACCGGCCCGACCTCGAGCGGCTCTACGCCCGGCTCGAGGACGAATACGAGCTCAAGGAGCGCGCCGGCACGCTCAAGAGGAAGCTCGACGTCATCGCCGAGACGGCGCGCGCCATGACCGACATCATCGACGCCGACCGCGCTCACCGGCTGGAGATGCTGGTGGTGGTGCTGATCACGGCGGAGATCCTGCTGACGATCGGGCAGATCGTGCTGTGGCGGCACTGACGCGCGCTTGATGCCGGCGGCGTCGGGGTGTATGTTCAATACGTAGGCGATCGCGAGACTTCCGCGGTGCCGCGATCCAGCCGACGTGGCGTCGGCGAACGGCCCCTCGGCTTCGGCGAACGGCCACACCGACGTTTTGCCAAATCGGCGGACGGCCTCACCGATTTTCTGTTCTTTCGGCGTTCGGCCACGCGCCGTTCCTGCCGCGTCGCCGGACGCCGACATGGGGCAATCCTAGACCGCCGCGGGCATGAGCGCCTCGAACGCGTCCGAGGCCTTGGTGCGATAGCGCTGCCTGTGCCGGACGAGACCGAAGGTCCGCGTCCCCAGGTCGAAG
>CAZZWW010000166.1:0-6897 GCA_964657815.1 Vulcanimicrobiota bacterium
CGCGTTCGCTCGGGCTCGACGCGCGATGGCACGAGGTGGCCAAGGCCTATGCCGAGGCGAACGCCGTGTTCGGCGACATCGTCAAAGTGACGCCCTCCTCCAAGGTCGTCGGCGACATGGCGCTCGTCATGGTCAGCCGCGGCCACAGCGTCGCCGACGTGCTCGATCCGGAGACGCCGATCGCCTTCCCGGCCTCGGTCGTCGACATGATGCGCGGCGACCTGGGGCAGCCGACGGGCGGCTGGCCGGAGGCGCTTCAGAAAAAGGTGCTCGGCGACGACGCGCCGATCACGGTGCGGCCCGGCAGCCTGATCGCGCCCGTCGACATGGACGCCGCGCGAAAGATGTTGGCGGAGAAGATCGGCCACGAGCCCGACGACCAGGAGCTCGCCTCCTGGCAGATGTATCCCAAGGTCTTCGAGGATTACGCGAAGAACAAGGACCTCTACGGCCCGATCTCGATCCTGCCGACGCAGGCCGCCTTCTACGGGCTTGAGCCGGGGCAGGAGATCACCGTCGATCTCGAGCAGGGCAAGACCATGCTCATCGCCATGGCGACCATGAGCGAGCCCGACGACGAGGGCATGGTGCGGGTCTTCTTCGAGCTGAACGGCCAGCCGCGCTCGGTGCGCGTGCCCGACCGCAAGGCCGGCGGCGGCACCAAGTCGAAGCGCAAGGCCGAGGAGGGCAACCCAGCCCACGTCGCCGCCCCGATGCCCGGCCGCCTGGCCTCGCTGGCGGTCGAGGCCGGCGAGAGCGTCAAGCAGGGCCAGGCGCTGGGCGTGCTGGAAGCCATGAAGATGGAGACCACGCTGGCGGCGGGACGGGCCGGCACGATCGGCGAGATCGTGCTGAAGGTCGGCGACCTCGTCGACGCCAAGGACCTCGTCATGACGATCGAGGGATGATGCCGGCGAGGCGCTGCCCGCGCCGGAGCGGACGTGTCAGAACGGCTTGACGATCACGAGCACCACGATACCGATCAGCAGCACCGTCGGCACTTCGTTGAGGATACGGAAGTCGCGCGAGCTGCGCCGCGAGGTTCCGGCGGCGAGCTTCTTGCGCTCCACCGAGAGGTAGCCGTGGAGGCCGCTCAGCGCCAGCACGAGCATGATCTTCCAGTGCAGCCAGCCGGCCTTCAGCCAGCCGCCCTGGATCATCAGCCAGATGCCGGTGACCCAGACAACGATCACGGCCGGCAGCATGATGGCTCTCATCAGCCGGCGCTCCATGACCTGGAAGGTCGCCGCCTGCAGCGAGCCGGCGCCGGCCTCGACGTGATAGACGAAGAGGCGCGGGAGATAGAGCAGGCCGACCATCCAGGAGATGATCGCCAGCACGTGTACCGCCTTCAGCCAGAGATAGCCGTTGTTCATCGTCGCTCCGTCGCTCGAGTCGCGTGCAGCGCTAGCGGGTTTCTCGCGCGAAAGCCACGCGCCCCGATCCCCGCTGCGGCCCCGGGGTCGAACGGCCGGGGTCGCTCCGGCTTGTCCCGCCGTCGATCGGGCTTACCTCCCGAAACGGACGGATCAGCTTCCCGAGAGAAGGAGACGGGCATGCGCGTGAGCTCGACGGCGATGGCCGCTTTGATGGTGGCGGTAGCGGCGGCGCCGGCATCTGCCGCCCCGGAAAAGGCGGCGGTGTTCGACTTTCAGCTCGCCAACCTCGCGCAGCTGCCGCCGACCGAGGCCGACAAGGCGCGCCTGCCGCACCTTTCCGACATGCTGCGGCAGCTGCTGACCGACAGCGGCAGGTACCAGATGGTCTCGACCGACCCGCTCAAGGCCAAGGCCCAATCGGAAGATCTGCGCTCCTGCGGCGGCTGCGCCGACGATTACGCCAAGACGCTCGGGGCGCAGGTCGCGGTGACCGGGCAGATCCAGAAGGTGTCGAACCTGATCCTGAACATCAATGTCTACATCAAGGACCTCGACGCGAAGGCGCCGGAGAAGGCCTACAGCGTCGACATCCGCGGCGACAACGAAGAGAGCTTCGACCACGGCATCAAGTACCTGGTGAAGCATAATATCCTCGGGCAGTAGCGCGCCGAGGGCGCTCTCAGCCTGTCGGCCGATTGCGCAATGTTCGGAAACTCTCAAGCTTCCTCGGACCCGGCGTTTCGCAACTGGCTGGTCGTGGTTCAAAGCCGCGTTGCCCAGGGCGCTTCCCGGGCGCGCAAGATCGCGCCGGCCGGGCGCGTTCGCATGCGCTTCACCGTGTTCCGTGACGGATCGGTCGGCGAGGTCGAGCTCAGCGAGGCGACGAGCGCCCGCATCGCGGCGCTCGGTGTTCAGGCGGTTCGGACCGCCTATCCGTTCCCGCCGATCCCCGAGTTCACGGGGCGCGCAAGCTTCCGCTTCAGCGTCGTGATCCACTACACCGGCCGTTCGACGCGGCGGCCCGCGCACAGAGCCTGAGCGCGGCGCGAGTGCGCATCGCGCTTTGCCTTGGCGTCGCTGCCGCCCTATGAAGCGGCGCCATGACCCGATCGCTGGAAACGCCGGCCCTCGAAGCCGACCTGACCGCCCTGCGCCGCGAGATCGACGCGATCGATCTCGCCCTGCACGAACGGCTGATCGCGCGCGGCGAGATCATCGATCGGCTGATCGCCGCCAAGGCCGCATCGGGCGGCGGTTCCGCGTTCCGCCCGGCCCGCGAGGCGGCGATGATGCGCGCGCTGGTCGAGCGCCACCGGGGCATCCTGCCGCTCGACACCGTCGAGGGCATCTGGCGCATCATCATCTCGACCTTCACCTTCGTGCAGGCGCGCTACACCGTGCACGCGGACGTCTCGGACGGCGACGCGCCGGTGCGCGACAGCGCGCGCTTCCACTTCGGCTTTACCGTGCCCCTCGTCACGCACGGCTCGGCCGCCGCCGTCGTCGCCGCGGTCGCCGAGGCGAAGGGCGACCTCGGGCTGGTCCGCGCCGCCGAGGGCGAGGCCGCGTGGTGGGACGCGCTGCGGGCGCCCGACGCCCCCAAGATCATCGCCCGGCTGCCGTTCGTCGAACGGGTCGACCATGCCGCCGGCCTGCCGTTGTTCGTGGTGGCGAAGCCGCTCGCCGATGCCGCTCCGCACGACGTGCTGCTGCACGCCGCCACGCTGCCCCACGCGCGTCCGCGCCCCGAAGGGCCCGTCGCGATCATGGCGGAGGCGCCGGCGGCCGAGGGCGTCAGCTACCTTCTCGCCGCGCCCGGGAGCGTGACGGCCGAGGCGCTGGCGATGGCGTTGCAGGCGCCGGGCGCGCCGTTGCCGGCCGTCGCCTTCGTCGGCTCGCACGCGGCCCGCTACGAGGTCGACCTCGGCGCGACCGGGGCCTGATCCAGGATCAAACATGAGCGATGAACGCGGCACCGGTCGCCCGGCCGAGATCGACCCCGTCGCCATGGCGCGGCGCGACCTCAAGAAGGCCTTGCCGCGGCGCTTCTACACCGAGGCCGGGATCGGCCCGGCGGTGGGCGGCGGCTTCGCCGTGCTGCTCGACGGGCGCCCGGTGCGCACGCCCGCCAAGCTGGCGCTCGCGGTGCCGAGCGACACTCTGGCCGAAGCGCTCGCCGCCGAGTGGCGCGCCCAGGGCGAGATCATCGAGCCCGACACGATGCCGCTGACGCGCCTCGTCAACTCGGCGCTGGACGGCGTCGCACGCGCGCACGCGGCGACGATCGCCGAAGTGGCCAAGTTCGCCGAGACCGACCTGGTCTGCTATCGCGCCGGCGAGCCCGCCGCCCTCGTCGCCGCGCAGGCCGCGGCCTGGGACCCGGTGCTCGCCTTCGCGCGCGGCGCGCTGGGCGCGCGCTTCGTCCTCGCCGAGGGCGTGATGTATGTCGCCCAGCCGGAGTCGGCGCTCGCGGCGGTGCGGCATGCCCTGGAGGCGCAAGCGGAGGGCCGTTCGGGCCCGCTGCGGCTCGCCGCGCTCAGCGTGATGACCAGCCTCACCGGCTCGGTCCTGCTGGCTTTGGCGGTCGCGCGCGGCGCGATGCAGGCGGCGGATGCCTGGCGGGCCGCCCACGTCGACGAGGACCACCAGATCGCGATCTGGGGCCACGATGCCGAGGCCGCCACGCGACGCGAGCAACGCTGGCGCGACATGGAGGCGGCTGCGAAGGTCGTCGCCATGACCGCGGGCTGAACCTCGAGGAACCTCGACGACGGCGTCTTGGTTACTAGCTGCGTTCGGAGGCCCTCATGCGTCTTGCAATGACTTTTTCAACGCTCTTGTTCGCGTCTCCAGCCCTCGCGGCGGGTGTCCCTGCCGGCACCTTTTCCCCGTCTTGGGCGGCACTTCCCAGCCAGCATTTCTCGGCTTGGGATCATGCTCCCTCGGTACGTGTCGCTTCCGTACATGCTGCGGCGATTCCGGCCGACGTGCTCGGCGGAGCGCTCGCGACTGCGGCGCGAACCACCGAGCGTCGCGATCTCGCCGTCGACGAGATCGCCGCCGGGTGGGAGCCGGCGCGCCGCACCGCTCTGGAAGACCTGCGCGATGCGCAGCGTGCCTATGCCGCCGTGGCAGGCGGCGACAAAGACGCTCGCGGTCAGCGCTTCGTCGCGCTTCTCAAACAGGTGGTCGACGGCAGCGGCCGTTCGGTGGCGCAGGAGCCGTCCGCACTTGGCGATGGGATGCTGAGCCGGGCCTACGATCGCGTTATCCGCGAGGCGTCCGACAGCAAGCTTGCAAGGATCGAGGCGTCCGAAAGGGCGTGGGTCGCCTATCGCGATGCGTTCGATCGTTTCGCGCTGGCGATGGATCGACCCGACGCTGCGAAAGCGGTGCGCGACGACCTCGCACGCCATCGCGCGGACGAGTTGCAGGCTGACGTCGACCGCTAATCGTAGCGGTGCGTCGATCAACGTTGCGGACCCCTTGGAGGCGACGGTGCAGTCGACAGGTTACGACTGAGTGGCTCGTTGATTTCACTGGAGCGGGCGAAGGGATTCGAACCCTCGACCCCAACCTTGGCAAGGTTGTGCTCTACCCCTGAGCTACACCCGCATCCATGTACGGCGTCACCGCCGGAGCCGCTGTATGCCGCATCACGTCGGCGGATGCAAATACGAAATCGGCGGTCGCGTGTCTGCTCGAACCGGTGCCAACGAAGACCTTGAATCCGGTGGTGCGACCCGGTATGGCTCTGCGCCTCGCGGTTCAGTCGCGAGAAGGCGCGAGCCGTCGCTCGCACGCCGAGGCGCCCGTAGCTCAGCTGGATAGAGCACCAGACTACGAATCTGGGGGTCAGGAGTTCGAATCTCTTCGGGCGCGCCAGCCTTTATCAACGCCATCTGCTGACACTTGCAACGGGTCGCTGAGAGGGTCGGCACGCGAGCAGACTTCCGTGTCGAAGCAGTTCTCAAACGTAGATCTGCGACAAAGTGGTGCCGGCCGAGACGCGGCAGTTCTTGTGCGATGCATCAAAGGTTAGAGCTTCTTCTTTGTTGATGAAGCAGGATGAAACGACTGCTCATCTACGACCGGGAGATGGCTTGAACGTTCTGATCACCGGCGGTGCCGGTTTCATCGGCTGCCACGTCGCACGCCGCCTTCTCGCAGCCGGCTACGAGGTCCGCGTCCTCGACTCGCTGATCGAGCAGGTCCACGGCGGGTCTGAGCGGCCGCCGAACCTGCCGAAGGATGTCGATCTCGTTCGCGCCGATGTCCGCGACACCGATCGGCTCAGGACAGCTCTCGTCGGCATCGACAAGGTCGTGCACCTCGCCGCCGAGGTCGGCGTGGGGCAGAGCATGTACGCCGTCGAGCGCTACGTCTCGGTCAACGACGTCGGTACCGCCGCGCTGATGCAGTGCCTCGTCGAGAAGCCGGTCGAGCGCCTCGTCACGGCCTCCTCCATGAGCGTCTACGGCGAGGGCCTCTACCGCAACGCCGACGGCGGCATCGAGGACGGCGTCGAGCGCATCGTCGACCCGAGCGGCCTCGGCACCGGCTCGTGGAACCCGCGCGACGCGCAGGGCCGCGACCTGCAGCCGATGGCCACGCCGGAGTGGAAGCGCACCAATCTCGCCTCCGTCTACGCCCTGACCAAGTTCGTGCAGGAGCGCCTCACGCTCAACGTGACGGCCGCCTACGGCATGGAAGGCGTCGCGCTGCGACTGTTCAACGTCTACGGCCCGGGCCAGGCGCTCTCCAATCCCTACACCGGCGTCCTGGCGATCTTCGCCTCGCGCCTGCTCAACGGCAGTGCCACGATGCTCTTCGAGGACGGTCGCCAGCGGCGCGACTTCGTCCACGTCGAGGACGTGGCGGAGGCGTTCCAGCTGGCCCTCGAGGAGCCTCGCGCCAAGGGCGGCGTGTTCAACATCGGCAGCGGCGAGGAACGCTCGATCCTCGACATCGCCACGACGTTCGCGCGGGCGATGAACCGCACCGACCTGAGACCCGAGATCCTCAACAAGGCGCGCATCGGCGACATCCGGCACTGTTTCGCCGACATCACCAAGGCTCGGCACGAGCTGGGCTTCTCGCCGAAGAAGGACTTCGCCGAGGGCCTGACGGAACTCGCCGCCTTCGTCGCCGACGAGCAGGCGCACGACCACGTGGCCGAGGCGCGCCGCGAGCTCGAGTCGCGCGGGCTCGTGGCGTGAGCGGCGGCACGCCCGACACCCGTCCCGTTCTCGTCACCGGCGGCGCCGGCTTCGTCGGCTGCAACCTCGTCGACCGGCTCTGCCGCGAGGGCCACCGCGTCCACGTCTACGATTCGCTGGCGCGGCCCGGCGTCGAGGCCAACCTCGCCTGGCTGCGCGACACCCACGGCGCCCTGGTGAGCTGCGACGTCGCCGACATCCGCGACCGCCCCCGGCTCGCCGCCGCCGCGGTCTCGGCCAAGGCGGTCTTCCATTTCGCCGCGCAGGTGGCGGTCACCACCAGCCTCGTCGATCCCGCC
>CAZZWW010000167.1:0-6883 GCA_964657815.1 Vulcanimicrobiota bacterium
CAGCGCGGCCACGGCGAAAGCGAGCGACAGCGCGGCCGCGCAAGGCCATTGACGGCGGTGTGCCGACGTCGCTTGCGGGCACGAACCGGCATTGTCATCGCACCGCCATGCAGAGAGACTACGCTTTGTCATGATCCTGCCGACCTTCCTGTGCGCGCTCGCCGTCTTCTTCATCGCTCTGCACCTTGGTACGCTCGGCATCGCCTACGTCCGCTGCCGTCCGGCACGGGCCCCGCGCGCCGCAGCCACGCTGCCACCGGTCACCGTCGTGCGTCCGCTCTGCGGCGTCGAGACCTTCTCGCAGCGGACCATCCATGCCGCCTTTGCGCTGGATTATCCACACTACGAGCTGCTGTTCTGCGTCGCGCGCGGTGACGACCCCGTCGTGCCCATGGTCAAGGCCGCCATCGCCGCCCACCCCCAGGTGCCGGCGCGGATCCTCGTCGGCATCGACCCGATCAGCACGAACCCCAAGCTGAACAACATGGTCAAGGGCTGGCGCGAGGCGGCCTATCCCTGGATCGCCTTCATCGATTCCAACGTGCTCGTCCCGCCGGCGGTGGTCCGCAACATCGTCGGGGCCTGGCGTGACGACACCGGCCTCGTCACCGCGCCGCCGGTCGGCATCCTGCCCGACGGCGTCGGGGCCTGGCTCGAATGCGCCTTCCTCAACACGTACGAGGCGCGCTGGCAGTACGTGATGGACGCCTTCGGCGCCGGCTACGCCCAGGGCAAGACGCTGTTCTACCGCAAGGCCGATCTCGACCGCTCGGGCATGCGCGAGCTCGCCGCCGAGCCGGCCGAGGACGCGGCCTCGACCAAGATGGTGCGCAATCTCGGCCTGCGGGTCCGGCTCGCGCCGCCCTCGCCGCAGCCGCTCGGTGCGCGCAAGATCAAGGAGGTCTGGGGCCGTCAGCTGCGCTGGGCGCGCCTGCGCCGCGCGACCTTCCCGTGGGAGTTTCTCCCCGAGATCCTGTCCGGCACCGTCGTGCCCTCGGCCAGCGTCGCGGCCGCGTGCCTCGCCGCGGGCGCGCCGGTCGCGCCCTGGCTCGCGGCTTATCTCGTGGTCTGGTACGGCGCGGAGCTGGCGCTCGCCGCCGGGTGCCGCTGGCCGCTGGCTGCGGCGAGCCTGCCGACGCTCGTCGCGCGCGACATCCTGCTGCCGGTGCTCTGGGTCGGCGCCTTCACCGGCTCGTCCTATACCTGGCAGGGCAATGCCGTGACGATGGAACGATCGCCCAAGGTCAAGCCGACGCTGCGCCCCAAGGAGCGATCATAGGGCCGGTCAACGCCGGCTGTGGCCGACCGAGGGGCGCGGCTTGCGGGTCAGGGCGAGGATCAGCA
The DNA here is from genome assembly GCA_964657815.1 of Vulcanimicrobiota bacterium. Taxonomy (GTDB): domain Bacteria; phylum Pseudomonadota; class Alphaproteobacteria; order Rhizobiales; family Beijerinckiaceae; genus RH-AL1. The sequence goes on from CAZZWW010000167.1 coordinate 1,345, forward strand.
GGCCGAGCCCGCCCAGCACCGCCCAGGTCGGCAGCAGGAACAGGCTGGCCAGGACGGGATCCCACAGGGTCGGCGCCTTGGCGACGACGAAGGTGTGCAGGTGCGCGAACCCTTCGGGCGAGAGCACGGCCAGGGTGTCGCCGAGCGGATGCAGCGCGATCCTGTTCGCCGCCACCGACGTGGTGCCATCGACGATGAGCGCGGCGAAGGCCGCGGCGAGGCAGGCGAAGCCGAACAGGCGAAACAGCAGGCGCATTGCGGGCGCGATCCAGGCCGTCGAAGGCGCGCGGTGCGCGCGATGGCGGCGGTGCTCTAGGCTCGCCGCGCGCCGCCGTCAAACCGCCGCTACTCGATCGCCCAGCTCGCCTCGATCTCGGCCGACAGCGTCTCCGTGCCAGGCTCGACGTCCATCGTCGCCGGGCCGGCGGCCCTCACGCGCATCTGCGGACGGACGCTCACCTGACGGTCCGGCCGGTCCACGGAGAGCAGCCGCCCGAGCTTGACGCCGGCGGCGGCGGCCAGCGTCTCGGCCTGATGGCGGGCATCGCGCAGCGCGTCGGCGCGGAGCCTGTCCTGGATCGGCTCGGGATGGGCCACGGAGAAGCTGACGCCGCCGAACGTGTCGGCGCCCTTGCCGATGAGCGTGCCGGTGAGACGGCCGATCTGCTCGAGCTGGGTGACGCGGATGCGCAGCTCGTGGGAGGCGCGGAACCCCTTGGGCTCGTTGTGGAACGTGCCGTCGGGGCGGCGCACCGACTCCTGCTCCTGGAACAGGTTGACGCCGGCGGTGGCGATGTCCTGCGGCTTGATCCCGGCCGTCTTGGCGGCGTCGATCACGTCCTTCACCCGGCGCGCGTCCTCGTCCCAGGCTTCCTGGGCCGTCGGCTTCTCGACGCTGACGCCGACCCGGATCTCGGCCTGGTCCGGCACCACCGCCGTCGCCGCCGTGCCGGTCACGGTGACGTGCGGGGTGTCGTCGAGCGAGGGTTGGTCGTCGTCCTGGGCGCCGGCGGTCGAGGCGAAGGCGACGGCGGCGAGGAGGCCGAAGACGGCCAGAGGGACGTGACGCATGGCAGGCGGCTCCGAGGACAGGCGGGGCCGGCATAGGTCGGAGCTGGGCTTTTTTGGTGGCGCCGGCCCGTCTCCTCGAAAGACACGGGACTGTCGAAGCGCCCTTTGTCCGGCTATGGTCGACGCCATGACCGCCGCCGCTCCCGAGACCAAACCGAAGGCCGCCGAGGCTCCCTCGCCCCGGCCGGTCGTCGACGCCGCCGCCCAGGTGCCGCGCCCGGTCGGGCCGGGCGACCACGTCTTCCTGGTCGACGGCTCGTCCTTCGTGTTCCGCGCCTATTTCCAGTCGATCCGGCAGGATCCGAAGTACAATTATCGCTCGGACCGGCTGCCGACCGGAGCGGTCCGCCTGTTCTGCACCAAACTGTTCCAGTTCATCAAGGAAGGCGCGGCCGGCAGCATGCCGACGCACCTCGCCATCATCTTCGACAAGAGCGAGAACTCCTTCCGCCGCGAGATCTACCCCCAGTACAAGGCCAACCGCTCCGAGCCGCCCGAGGACCTGATCCCGCAGTTCCCGCTGATGCGCGACAGCGTGCGCGCCTTCGGCCTGACGCCGGTGGAGCAGGACCGCTACGAGGCCGACGACCTCATCGCCACCTATGCCGAGCAGGCCCGCGAGCGCGGCGCCGACGTGCTGATCATCTCCGCCGACAAGGACCTGATGCAGCTCGTGCGCGACGGGGTCGCGATGTACGATCCGGCGTCCGGCGAGCGCGGCGCCGCCGGCTCGCGCGAGGAGCGCAAGATCGGCACCGAGGAGGTGTTCGCCTATTTCGGCGTCGGCCCCGAGCTGGTCGTCGACGTGCAGGCGCTGGCCGGCGATTCCACCGACAACGTGCCCGGCGCCAGGGGCATCGGGGTCAAGACGGCGGCCCAACTCATCACCGAGTACGGCGACCTCGACACGTTGCTGGCCATGGCGCGCGAGATCAAGCAGCCCAAGAAGCGCGAGACGCTGACCGACCCCGAGAGCGTCAAGCTGATCCAGCTCTCCCGCGAGCTGGTGCGGCTGAAGCGCGACGTCGACGTCGAGGTGCCGCTCGACGCGCTGGGCCTCGCCGAGCCCGACGGCCGCACGCTGGTGGCCTATTTCAAGGCGCTGGAGTTCACCACGCTGACCAAGCGCGCCGCCGAGGGCTACGGCGTCGAGGCGGCCGACATCGAGCCGGACCCGCATTTCGCCGGACCCGCCGGCTGGCGCAACCGCAAGGGCGAGAAGATCGCCGGCGACGCCGAGCCCTTCGAGGGACCGGCGCAGAACGCCCGCTACGGCGTGCAGGCACCCAAGGCGCCGATCGCGACCGGTCCCGGCGCGCTGAAGGCCGCGCGCGAAGCCCGGCTGCGCGCGCTGCCGTTCGAGCGTGCCCGCTACATCACGATCGCCACGGCGGAGGCGCTCGACCAGGTGATCGCCGCCGCGATCGAATCCGGACAAGTCGCGATCGACACCGAGACGTCGGGGCTCAACCCGCTCACCGCGGCGCTGGTCGGCGTCTCGCTCTGCGTCGGCGAGAACGATGCGGTCTACGTGCCGCTGGGCCATGTCGAGCCGCGCCAGATCGAGGGCGGCGAGACCGACCTGCTGGGACAGGCGAAGAAGGGCGAGCCGCTCGATCTCGTGCCGGTCGAGGGACAGATGAGCGCCGATGCCGCGCTGGCGCGGCTGAAGCCGCTGCTGGAGAACCCGGGCGTGCTCAAGATCGCCCACAACATGAAATACGATTGGCACATCTTCCGCCAGCGCGGCATCGAGGTCGCGCCGATGGACGACACGCTGCTGCTGTCCTACACGCTCGACGCCGGCGCGACCGACCACGGCATGGACGTGCTCGCCCAGAAGATGTTCGGGCACAAACCGATCCAGTTCGGCGAGGTCGCCGGCCAGGGCCGCACCTTCATCGGCTTTCCGCGCGTCGCGATCGACAAGGCCACCGAATATGCCGGCGAGGACACCGACGTCACGCTGCGGCTCTGGGAGGCGTTGAAGCCGCGCCTGCCGGCCGAGCGCATGACCGCCGTCTACGAGACGCTGGAGCGGCCGATGACGGCGGTGCTCGGACGCATGGAGCGCCGCGGCATCCGCATCGACAAGGCGATCCTGGCCAAGCTCTCGGGCGAGTTCGCCGTCGAGGCGGCCAAGCTCGAGGCGCAGATCTTCGAGATGGCCGGCGCGCCCTTCAACATCGGCTCGCCCAAGCAGCTCGGCGACATCCTGTTCGGCCGCATGGGGCTGCCCGGCGCGCGCAAGACGGCGACCGGCGCCTGGTCGACGGCGGCCGGCATCCTCGAAGACCTCGCCGAGCAGGGCAACCCCTTCGCCGGCCTGGTGCTGGAGTGGCGCCAAACCACCAAGCTCAAGAACAATTATTGCGACGCGCTGCCGACCTACGCCGACGCGGCCGACCGCGTCCACACCTCCTACCAGCTCGCCGCGACGACGACGGGCCGTTTGTCCTCCACCGAGCCCAACCTGCAGAACATCCCGGTCCGCAACGAGGCCGGACGCAAGATCCGCACGGCCTTCGTGCCGAGGCCCGGCCACGTGCTGATGTCGGCGGACTATTCGCAGATCGAGCTGCGCCTGCTCGCCCACATCGCCGACATCCCGCAGCTCAAGGAGGCTTTCGCGCTGGGGCACGACATCCACGCGATGACGGCGTCGGAGATGTTCAACGTGCCGATGGAGGCGATGACGAGCGAGATCCGCCGCCGGGCCAAGGCGATCAATTTCGGGATCATCTACGGCATCTCGGCCTTCGGGCTCGGCAACCAGCTCGGCATCGAGCGCTCCGAGGCCGGCGCCTACATCAAGACCTATTTCGAGCGCTTCCCCGGCATCCGCGCCTACATGGATCAGACGAAGGCGACCTGCCGCACCAAGGGCTACGTCGAGACCCTGTTCGGTCGCCGCTGCCACTACCCGCGCATCACCGTCGGCAACCCATCCGAGCGCGCCTTCAACGAGCGCGCCGCCATCAACGCGCCGATCCAGGGCACCGCCGCCGACATCATCCGCCGCGCCATGATCCGCATGGACGCGGCGCTGGAGCGCGCCAGGCTGAACGCGCACATGCTGCTGCAGGTGCACGACGAGCTGGTGTTCGAGGTGCCGGAAGCGGAGGTGGAGGAGACGATCGCCGTGGTGCGGGCCACGATGATCGACGCGCCGCACCCGGCGGTGTCGCTCTCCGTGCCGCTGCAGGTCGACGCCAAGGCGGCGCGGAACTGGGACGAGGCGCATTGAGGTAAAAAGGGAATGCCACGCCCAGAACCTCTTCAGTCTAAGTCGTCGAAGAAGCCTGCGTCACTTTTTCGACCTTCGACGATCGAAAAGCCTTCGCTTCCGAAACGATCGGCCGTCCAGCCCATGTAGAGGTCCACGCCTTCGCATCGGACAGGTCCGACCGTCCGCGTCGCCTGCGCTCGTTCGAAACCCATTGCCGATGCGAATGCTTTGAAGTCGGCTATACCGGTGTCGTGAGGGTCGAACGAATGGACCATCATCACGGCGACTCCGGCGCGATAGCGTTTGGCCTCGTAGATGGCAGACGCCGTGCGATGCAGCAGCTGATACCTGAGGCTCGCGACATCTTTCGTGTCCAAGCCGAGCGTCTCACGAAGCCCCGTTAGGCGACCATGCTTACCGCTTCCCGAAGGCGAGCCGGCTAGCCATTCAGCAATTTGGTCGCCAAAGGGCTCACGAACCTTTTCTTCGACAGCCATGATGGCGAGACCATTGGAGAGTCCAAGGATCGCCAACGCATCGGCTTGTGAGGGTTGAAGTCCATCGCCAAGCTCGATCTTTCGTTCGAGGAAGACCTCGACGAGATCGAGCTCGAGGAAAGCATCGGTCGATCAGCGATGCTGCAGCGTATGCGCCACCATGACCGGCAAGCCGCCGAACCACGCGTCGGCGATCGCCTTGGCCGAATAGCCTTCACGCCAATGGCTCGGAGAACCAAGGTGTGGGATGACATCTTCCGGTCTCGTCATCGGTAGGTGAGGTCGCCGCTTGAAAGACAAGGTCATGCTCCGCAATTGGGTGAAGCCATGAGCATCATGAGCTTTGCAGGATATGACGCCTCCATCGCATACGACGAGGAGACGGCGTCCTTTCACGGCGAGGTCATGAACCTGCGCGACGTGATCACCTTCGTGGGCCGCTCCGTCGAAGAGTTGAAGCAGGCGCTCGCCGACAGCATCGACGATTACGTCGAGTTTTGTCGCAAACGAGGTGAAGAGCCCGAGAAGCCGTTCTCCGGGCAGTTCATCGTGCGGATCGAGCCCGGTCTGCATTGAACCGTCGCCACGGCAGCGAAGCGGGCCGGCGTGAGCCTGAACAAGTGGGTGGCCCGCACGCTGGAACGCGCCGCGTCGTGAGGCCGATGTCCGTCGGACGTGCCGGAGCCCCCTTCTCCCCTTGCGGGAGAAGGGGCCCGAAGGGCGGATGAGGGGTCGGGAAGCC
>CAZZWW010000168.1:0-6864 GCA_964657815.1 Vulcanimicrobiota bacterium
CGGCTCGCATCGGAGGAGGCGGCACCGGGGAACCCGCGGCGGGCACGGCCTCTGCCGGCTTCGGCGTCGTCTTGTGGCCGAACAAGCCGAGGTCGCAGACCAAGCCGCCGCAGCTCTGCCCCTCCGGGACCTCCTGGGCCAAGCCGGCTGCGGCGCAGCCCAGGGTGGCCGCCGCGATCAGCGCGATACGGGCGAGCGAATAACGTGAATTCATCATCGGGAGCCTCGCGTTGCGACGACCAAACCACCCGGCTGCCGACCACGCAAGTCCGGCACTTTGGAGGACTCCGGCGGACCTGGCGTCGGATCGCTCCACGGACCCTATGGCTCCAGCCTGCCGGAGATCGTATAGCGGCGGCCCTCCCGCGCAACCCCGAGAGCCTCATCCCACACACCCTGGCGGCCATCACCGGCGTCGGCATCGACTTCGGCACGACCAACAGCGTGGTCGCGCTGGCCCGCGCCGACGGCAGCGTCGCCACGCGCCGATGGCCGAGCGCGGCCGGCCCGACGGCGACGTTCCGCACCGCGCTGGCCTTCTGGCGCGAGGGCCGCACCGTGGCCCATGCGGCCGGGCCGGAGGCGCTGGCTCACGCCGAGGGGCCGAGCGGCGAGGGCCGCTTCATCCAGTCGCTCAAGACCCATCTCGCCAGCCGCGCCTTCTCCGACACGCGGCTGTTCGGCCAGCGCTTCACGGTGGAGGCGCTGGTCGCGCTGTTCCTCCGCGATCTTATCGGCGAAGAGATCCTCGCGGCGCCGGTCGCGGCGGGACGCCCGGTGGTCTTCGCCGGCCACGTGCCGGACGACGCGCTGGCCGTCGCGCGGCTGCACGCCGCCTATGCCGCCGCGGGGCTGCCCGGCGCCAGCCTCGCCTACGAGCCGCTCGGCGCCGCCTACTGGTACGCCCGCGACCTCCGGCGCGACGAGACCGTGCTGGTGGCCGACTTCGGCGGCGGCACCAGCGACTTCTCCGTGCTGCGCTTCTCCCGTGCCGATGGAAAGTTGCGCGCCGAGCCGCTCGCCCACAGCGGCGTCGGCATCGCCGGGGACACGTTCGACACCCGCATCGTCGAGCACGCCGTGGCGCCCCGGCTCGGCAAGGGCGCGACCTTCCGATCCTTCGAGAAGGACCTGCCGGTGCCGGCCTACATCCACGCGGCGTTCGCGCAATGGCACCAGCTGTCGTGGCTGAAGTCCGGCACCATCCTCGCCGACCTGCGCAAGCTGGCGGCCACCAGCGCGCGGGGCGACGAGCTCGAGGCTTTGGCCACCGTGGTCGAGATGGACATGGGGCTGGCGCTCTACCGCGCCGTCGGCGAGGCCAAGGCCGCGCTCTCGGCCGGCGCGCGCGCCACGCTGCGCTTCGCCGGCTGGGGCGTCTCCGTCGAGACGGAGATCACGCGGGCCGACTTCGAGGGCTGGATCGCGCGCGACCTCGCCGCGATCGACGGGGCGGTCGACGAGGCGCTGGCCCGCGCCGGGCTCGACGAGGGCGGCATCGACGCCGTGTTCCTCACCGGCGGCACCTCCTTCGTGCCGGCGGTGCGCGCGCTGTTCGCCCGCCGCTTTCCCGCCGAGCGCCTGCACCAGGGCGACGCCTTCCAGTCGGTGGCCTCGGGGCTGGCGCTGATGGCGGCGGACGGGGCGTGACGGAGGGTTGATCGGAACCCTGCACGGTGGCTGCCCTATCCTCGCCACGTCCCGAGCCGAATGAACCCGGACGCCAGCTTCCACGTTGAAGGACCAAAGGGGATTCCATCCATGCGCCTTCTCGCCAGCCTCGCCGTCGCGACGGCCCTCGCGGCATGCCTGCCGTCGCTCGCGCAGGCCAAGGTCCACATCCTCGTCGACCTCGACGCGCAGACGATGCATGTCGAGGCGGCCAATGCGACCTACGACTGGAAGGTCTCGAGCGGCGCCAGCGGCTACGACACGCCGGCCGGAAGCTACGGCGTGCTGTGGACCGACAAGGACCACAAGTCTGACGAATACGACGGCGCCCCGATGCCGAACGCCATCTTCTTCAAGCCGGGTTTCGCCATCCACGGCGCCTACAAGTCGAACTGGGGCCACCCGGCCTCGCACGGCTGCGTCCGCCTCCCCGTCGCCAAGTCCGCCATCCTGTGGGACCTGGTGAAGGCCGAGGGCGCCGAGATCACCATCACCGGCGGCGACCCCGATGCCGTCGCCCGCAACGTGGCCGAGCGCGCGCAGCGCCCCGCGCGCGCAGCGGCCGCCGGAGCCGACGACTTCTACAGCTACGACGAGCCGCGGTACCGCACCGCGCCGCCGCCGGCGTACCAAGGCAGCTACCAAGAGGTAGAGCCGACCGGCCTGTACTAGCCGGCTGTGTCGAGCCTGCTCCGTCCCCCGAGCGGGAGACGCCGTCAGTCGCCCTGCTAGCGCTTGGTGACGTGCGCCGTCGGCAGCTGGCCGTCGAACACCGAGGACCATGCCAGCCCGTGCTCGACGCCGCGCGGCGGCGGCGGGAAGGGCTGGGCGGCCATCAGCGCGCGCATCGCGATCTGGTCGACGTCGGGATAGCCGCTCTTCTGGCAGAAGTCGCGGATCGTCACGCGGCCGTTCTCGTCGACGTGGAAGCAGACGACGACCTGGCCGCCGGCCTGCCAATGGGGTGTGCGCGGCAGCTTTCCGACCTTGTCCTCCAGCATGCCCTCGACCGTCGACATCCAGCGCACGTCCTCCGTGCCGCCGTAGACCTTGGTCTTGGCCGCCGGCTTGGAGAAGGTCATCTGCGGCAGCGCGTCCGAGCCCGACAGGCTGGCGAACAGGTCCTTGGTCTTCTGGTTGGTCTTCGGCTGCGCCTTGGCCGCCTTGGTCTTCGGCGGCTTCGGCGTCGGCGGCTTGGCGGTCTTCGGGCTGGCCTTGTCCAGCGCCTCGGCATCGGGCTTCGACTTGTCCTCCTCCTTGACGGCTGTCTCCTCCTTGGCGTCGGTCGGCGGCGCGGCCTCCTTCGGCGGCGCCGCGGCCGGCTTGGGATTCGGAGTGCCGTCCTGCGGCGGCTGCGCTGCCTTGGGCACGCTGGTCTTCTCCTGCAGCTTGTCGGTCTTCAGCGTCTCCTGGTTCTCCTTGCGCGGCGCGGAATAGGCCGGGCTCAGGTCCTCCTTGGGAGGGGGTGGCGGGGGCGGCGGCTTCTTCTCGGGCGGTGGCGGAGGTGGCGGAGGAGGGGGCGGCGGCAGCGGCTTGAGCGGCTCCGGCGGCTTTTCCACGATCACCTCGACCGGCGTCTCCTCGCTCGAGGCCACCTGGATCGGCGCGTTGCGGTCGCGGATCAGGAAGGCGGCGATGAAGGCCGCATGCACCAGCAGAACGGCGACCAGGACCAAGGCGAACCTAGCGCGCGCGGAGAACCCGGCGCGCGGCGGCGTGCCGGCGAGGCGCTCCTCGGGCGCGGCCGTGAAGTCGGAGCCCGTCTCCGGCAAGTGGGGGGGCTGCGGTTCGTCGCTCGCCATACTCGGATCGTCACAACAGCCGGCCGGCGGATACCAGCGGAAAAGCACGGCACAGCTTGCCGCGAGGCATGATTCCGCCCAAGCTGCGGGGCCGATGCCACAGCGCCCGAGCCTTCGTGCCCCAGTCCGACTATTCTGAGGCGAGCGATCCGACCGCAGCGATCCGCGCGATGCGGATCGACGAGCTCGTGCCGCTCGCCGATCTCTGGGTCGCCTCCTGGCAGGAGGCCATGCCGGCGATCGACTTCGCCCCTCGCTGGGTGTGGATCTCGGCGGTGCTGGCCAATCCCGCCCACACGACCCTGGTCGTCGAGCGGAACGGTGCGGCGCAGGGCTTCGCGGTGCTGGAAGGCGCCTTGCTGCACCAGCTCGTCGTCTCGCGCGCGGCGAAGGGGAGCGGCGCCGCCCGCGCCTTGATCGCCGCAGCCAAGGATCAGGCGCCGGGCGGACTGGCGCTGGAGGTGAACCAGGATAATCCGCGCGCGGTGCGCTTCTACCTGCGGGAGGGCTTCCGCCGGACCGGCGAGGGCCGCAATGCCGGTTCCGGCCTCGCCACCTGGCACATGCGGTGGCAATGATCCGTTTCGTTGGAGGCGCCCGTCATCACGGCGCCACCGTGCCGCGGCACACCGCCGCCGCCCGACGCCGGAGTAGGCCGTGCCGCCCCTATTGATCGCCTATCCCGTCATCGACCCGGTGCTGGTGAACGTCCCTGTGCCGTTCTTCCATCCCCTGCCGATCCGCTGGTACGCGCTGGCCTACATCGGCGGCCTCATCGGCGGCTGGGCCGGCGCCCGCTACCTCGTCGGCCGCCCCAGGCTGTGGGGCACGCGGCCCCACACCAGCCTCCTGTCGATCGACGACCTCGTGGTCTACATCGCCGCCGGCATCATCGGCGGCGGGCGCCTCGGCTACGTGCTGTTCTACAATCTGCCCTTCTTCCTCGAGCACCCGCTCGAGATCCCGACGGTGTGGACCGGTGGCATGTCGTTCCACGGCGGCCTCCTGGGCGCGGCGCTGGCGATGGTGATCTTCGCCCGGCGCAACCGCGTGGCGCTCGACGGCGTCACCGACGCGGTCGCCGCCGTGGTGCCGATCGGCCTGTTTCTCGGGCGCCTCGCCAACTTCATCAAGCCGGAGCTTTGGGGGCGCCCGACCGACGTGGCCTGGGCCATGGTCTTCCCCGGCTCCGACGGCCAGCCGCGCCATCCCTCGCAGCTCTACGAGGCCGGGCTGGAGGGCCTCGCCCTCTTCGCGCTTCTGTGGATCGTGATCGGACGCGGCGGCCTGCGCCGCGACGGCCTCGTCACCGCATTGTTCTGCATCGGCTACGCCCTCGCCCGCATCGTGGCGGAAAACTACCGCCAGCCCGACGTCCAGCTCGGCTACTTCTCCGGGCAGACCACCATGGGCATGCTGCTGTCTTTGCCCGTGCTCGCCGTCGGTGTGCTGCTGCTGGTGCGGGCCTACCGCCGGCCGCGGGCGGGAGACTGGGTCGAGGCGCCGGATACGGCGCAGCAGGGCGTGCCAATCGGGTCGTCGACGGCTTGAACCCGCTCGGCGCCGAGATCCGCGCGATGATCGAAACCGAGGGGCCGATCGGCGTCGACCGCTACATGACGCTCTGCCTCCAGCATCCGCGCCACGGCTACTACACGACGCGCGAAACCATCGGGCGCGACTTCGTCACAGCGCCGGAGGTGCACCAGATGTTCGGCGAGCTCGTCGGCCTGTGGGCGGCGCAGGTCTGGCTGGACATGGGCTCGCCGGCACCGTTCAACCTCGTCGAGCTGGGGCCGGGCCGCGGCACGCTGATGGCCGACGCGTTGCGCGCGACGCGCATCGTGCCGGGCTTCCACGCGGCGGCACGCGTGCACCTCGTCGAGACCAGCCCGCGGCTGCGCACGGAGCAGGCCGCCAAGCTCGGGAGCAGCGGCATACCGGTCGCTTGGCATGCCGCGCTCGACGAACTCCCGGCCGGTCCGGCCATCGTGCTCGCCAACGAGTTCTTCGACGCCCTGCCGGTGCGCCATTACCTGCGCGGCGCGGACGGCTGGCACGAGCGCGTGGTCGGGCTCGGCGCGCACGGCACCCTGGCGTTCGGCGCCGCCGCCGAGCGCGTCGCGATAGCCGGTCCGGCGGGTCGCCCCGGCGACGTCCTCGAGGTCGGGCACGCCGCGCTCGCCACCATGACGACGCTGGCCGGGCGGATCGCGCGGGAAGGCGGCGCGCTGCTCGCGCTCGACTACGGCCACGCCGCGAGCGGGCTCGGCGAGACGCTCCAGGCGGTGCGCGGGCACGCCTTTGCCGACGTGCTGGCCGCGCCGGGCGAGGCCGACCTCACCGCGCATGTCGATTTTTCCGCGCTCGGCAGGGCCGCCACGGCGGCGGGCGCGCAGGCCTGCGGCCCGGTCGAGCAGGGCAGCTTCCTCGGCCGCCTCGGCATCTTCGCGCGCGCCGACACGTTGAAGCGATGCGCTACGCCGGCGCAGGCGGCGGCGGTGGATGGCGCGCTCTTCCGCTTCACCGCGGCGGAGTCGAGCATGGCCACGTTGTTCAAGGCGATGGCGGTGATCGCGCCGGGCGCCGCTCCGCCCCCCGGCTTCGAGGAGCCCGCATGATCCATGACGCCCCCGTGCCGGCGATCGTCGCACCGGCTCTCGCGCCCTTCCGCCACGCCTTCTTCACGCGGCAGGGCGGCGTGTCGACCGGCGTCTACGCCAGCTTCAACGGCGGCGTCGGCTCGCGCGATGCGCCGGAGGCGGTGGCCGAGAACCGCAGGCGCATGGCCGCCCATCTCGGCGCGGCGACGCTGCTCGTCCCCTACCAGGTCCATTCGCCGACGTGCCTGGCGGTGTCGGAGCCGTGGGACGAACGGCCACGGGTGGACGCGCTCGCCACTGCCACCCCTGGCTTGGCGATCGGCGTCACCGGCGCCGATTGCGGGATGATCCTCTTCGCCGACGCCAAGGCCGGCGTGATCGGCGCCGCCCACGCCGGCTGGCAGGGCGCCTTCGGCGGCGTGGCGCAGGCGACGCTCGACACGATGGAGACGCTCGGCGCGCGGCGCGAAAACATCGTCGCCGTGCTCGGCCCGACCATCGGCCCGGCGAGCTACGAGGTCGGCCCGGAGTTCGTCGCCCGCTTCCTCGCGCGCGATCCCGGCTACGCCGCCTTCTTCGCGCCCTCGGCGAAGGCCGGCCACGCCATGTTCGACCTGCCGGGCTTCATCGGCCACCGGCTGCGCGCCGCCGGTGTCGGCCGCTTCGAGACGCTGGCGCTCGACACCTACGCCGACGAGCAGCGCTTCTTCTCCTACCGCCGCACCACCCACCGCGGCGAGCCCGACTACGGCCGGCTGATCTCGGCCATCGTTGCGGGGTGAAAGCCG
>CAZZWW010000169.1:0-6828 GCA_964657815.1 Vulcanimicrobiota bacterium
GCGGCAAGCCGGCGCGACCCACCACGCCCGGCGCGCTCGCCCTCCCGATCAGCTTCGGCAACGGCCGGCTCGGCATCGGCCCGATCACCACCGCGGTGAAGCTGGCGCCGCTTTACTGAAGATGCTCAGACCTCGTCGTCGTCATCCCAGTAGCGGCGCCGCGGCTTCACGACCGGCGTCGGCGCGCCCGGCGCCGGGTCGTGGTCCGGTCCGCCGTAGACGACGGATGGCACCAGCGGTTCGCTCGCGCCCTCGGCGAACAGCGCGCCCGCGAGCCCGAGGAACGACCCCGCCGCCAGCGAGGCCAGTCCCACGATCGTCTTCTTGGGCTGCGAGGGCGAAACGGGCGGCCGCGCCACCGCGATGACGCGACCCGGCGGCGATTGCGCACCCTGCTGCGCCAGCGTGTCGTTGACCTGTGCGAAACGGTCGAACGAGGAACGCAGGACGGCGCGGTTGCGCTGCATCTGGTCGAGCGGCACCAGCTTGCGGCTCATCTCGGAGGATTGCGCCTTGACCTGGTCGATTTCGGCCAGGATCTGCGTCTCGTTGGCTTTGGCGGCCCCGTAGTCGCCCTGCACGCCGCTCTTCACCCGCTCCAACTCGTCGCGGATCAGCTCGCGCAGACGGGTCTGCCGCTCGCGTACCTCGATCATCTCGGGATGACGGGCGCCGAGCGTCTTCGCGAGGCGGGCGGCGTTCTGCTCGGTCTCGCCCTGCTGCTGGCGCAGCCGCTCGATGGTCTGCGATTTGAGGACCTCGCTGGACGAGGCTAGACGGCCCTGCTTGGCCATGCGGTCGATCTCGGCCATGCGCGCCTTGGTGTCGGACTCGCGGGCGCGGGCGTCGCCGAGCGCCTTGGTCAGGTCGGCGACCTGCTGCTCGTTGGAGCGCAGGCCGCTCGTCTCGATGATCTTGTTCTTGGCCTTGTAGGCCTCGATCTTGTTGTCGATGTCGCGGATCTCGGCGGACAGCTTGTCGAGCTTGTCGCTGACATATTGCGTGTCCTCCTTGGCGGAGCCGACGCGCGAGGAGACCTGGTCGGCGATGTAGGCCTGGGTCACGGCGTTGGCGATCTCCGCCGCCTTCTTGGAGTCGCGCGCGAGCACGTCGATCTCGACGACGTAGGTGCGCTCCGGGCGCTTGATGGTGATCGCGTCCTCGAGCGTCTTGAGATCGACGCCGTCCGTTATGGTGGCGTTGGGATGGAGGATGCGCTGCAGCAGGCTACGCTGCGTTCCGTTGAATTCCGGATCGTCCTTCAGGTGGACCCGCTCGGCGACGCGTGACAGCACCGTCTGCGACGTGAAGAGCTTGATCTGACTATCGATGGCCGCTGTGTCTGCGATGAAGCCGGGCACGTTGGGATCGCTGCCGACGGTCTTGCCGAGGCGTGGATCGATCAGCATGGCCGCCGTCGCGGCGTAGCGCGGCGGCGTCACCGCGATATAGGCGATTCCTATTCCGAGGCAGGCCAAGATCGAGAGGAGGATCAGCAGCTTGCGCCGCCACACGATGGCAAGGAAGCCGGGCGCTCTTGCCTGAGAAATGGGGCGATCACGGAAGCGCGATCGCTGCGCTTCGGAATAGGTGCCGCGGAGGGTCATGGGACGCTACTCTTCTGGACGCGCCGCCGAGGCGGTCGCGTCTTTACGCAGGAACAGGACAACGAGGGCGACCACCATGGCGAGCGTCGTGGTCTTGCCCGACAGGCTGGCGGTCACGCTCACCAGGACGAGGTAGAAGAGAAAGACAAGGATGCCGCCACGTCCGGCGACATTCAGAACCGATCGCCAGAACGCGAGGAAGCCAGCCACGAGGATGGCTGCGACGATGAGGCCATAGGTCAGCGTGAGGCCTATCCAGCTGCTCTCGATGCCGAATTCCAAACCGTAGACGCGTTGAAGCGTCGCGATGAGGTCCTTGTCGGGATGCAGGAACAGATCGGATAGCGAAATCGGTGTGAAAAGCTGAAACATCGTCACGCGCGTCGAGGCGCTGCCGGCGTCGTGGCTGAAGCGATCAAGGGTCCTGTCGATGATCCCGCCGTAAGAGGCAAGAGCAAGGACGATGATGCCGATGCCGAGCGCGAACACGCCAGACGCAAGCAGACGCGGCGTAAGCCGCACGCCGCGTCCGATCGCTTCGCCGGCCTGCACCACGGCGAGCCAGACGGTCAGCACAAGCGACAGCACCAGCGCCGTGCGAGCTCCGAAGGCGAACAGCGACACGGCTTGCACTCCGAGGAGGCAGGCTCGTGGGAGGAAAGGGATCCAGGCGGCGCCGGGTGCGGCGAGGCAAAGCATAAAGCTGCCTATGACGAGGCCGTTGACGAGCGGGTGACCGAGCAGGGCTTCGGCGCGCCAGTCATGCGCCAGGTCGGCCTGCCAGCTGAAGATGCCGTTCGCTTTGGTCGGATCCTCGGTGGCGTCGGCTGGCACCTCGGCATGGATGAGGTGAAAGCCACGCAGAAGCTCGACGATCGCCAACCCCGCGTTGACGACAAGCACCAGTGCGACGAGCGCCGCGAGCCAAGTCGCAGCGCGGCGATCAAGGTCGCGCAGCAGCACGAAGAAGAGCGCGGGTAGGATGAAGGTGTCGACAAGGGGGGTCACCGGCGTCTTGTCGACGACGGCGGCGAAGACGCCGGCGACGAGCACGCTTGTCAGAAGGAGCAGGACACCCGCATCACCCGTCACGAGGCGCCAAGCGACGTGGACCGGCCGTCTCGCTGCCAGGCAGCGCATAAGGAACGCGGTACCGGCAACAAGCGTAGCCGGGTGGAATTTCGCGAAGATGCTGCTTCCCGCATCGATGTAACCAATGCCCGCTGCCTCCAAAGCGATCGGCGAAACAGCGAAGATGCCGACGACCGCCACGAAGACCGAGAGGAGTGCGATGAGCGAGAACAGATCTCGCAGGCCGAAACGCTCCCATGCCGAAGATGCGCGCGGGACAGAGGTGCCGAATACGGCGTCGCTGATCATGGCCCGCGCTCCATCGATTTGAGCGCCGTTGCCGAAGACCACTTCCAGCTCGCTCGCTTTGCCAAGCGATTGAAAAGCTCGCGACCGGGAACCTCGACGTAGCGATAGGCGACCGGAGTCGCTACGGCGACACCGACCAGGTACGACACCAGGATCAGAGCCGCCTTGCTGAAGCTGTCGACGTGCAGCACTTCGACCATCGCGCGCGCGCCGGGGCGGTCGGCAAAGTAATTCGGCACCATCCTGAAAAGCATCAAGTTTTCGGACCTGCTCAGCGCGTGAGCGAAGGCGATCAAGGCAGTAAGAACGACGGAATGAACCATGTAAATGCTGAACGAAAGGTCTGCAAGTACTTGCAAAACGCGGCTTTTGAGCAATCGCGAGACTTGGCCGCCTTCAGCAAGAAAGACCAGGACAAGCAGCCCGAACAAGGCCGGTGCAGCGCAGCCGACCGGTCTCTCGACCGAGATCGCGAGCCAAATGCCGATGATCCCGATCGCAGCGATCTCGAGAAGTGTCGGATAGCGAACGCGCGGGATCGGCCACCGCTGAGCCACGTCGTAGCATAACGTGCCGGCGAAGAAACCGGCGAGGCAGCGGAAGATGCCGTAATCAAAGGTGGAGAACATGCCGTAGGGAGCGACAAGGACCAAGATCGCGAGCGAGGCGACGATCGTTGCGACGCTGAGCACGCGGCGAGGGATCGGAGCCAACATGCAGAACAGTGCGAAGGCGATGTAGGTGACGAACTCGACGCTGAGGCTCCAACTCGGATAATTCCACGTCCAACGATCATGCATGCCGAGAGATTGAATCAGCAACAGATTGGTGGGAATCGCTTCGACGATCGAAATGCCGTCGCGCGAGAAAGCCGGCGAGGAGAAATGCCCATGGCCGGTCGCCTGCATCAGCGCCTTGAGAGACTCGTAGCC
The DNA here is from genome assembly GCA_964657815.1 of Vulcanimicrobiota bacterium. Lineage (GTDB taxonomy): Bacteria > Pseudomonadota > Alphaproteobacteria > Rhizobiales > Beijerinckiaceae > RH-AL1. The sequence continues at coordinate 3,920 of CAZZWW010000169.1, forward strand.
GACAAGGACCGCAAGCGTGGCCGCCTGCATCGGCCAGATGCGGCCGAAGCGACGGATCACGTATTCCGGCACGTTCGAGGCCTGTGACAGCTTCGCCGCGTAAGCCTGCGCTATCACGAGGCCGCTCAAGACGAAGAACAGATCGACCAACAACGCGATCGGAAAGATGTAGCGGAAGGGGACAGCGTCCGTTGCGATGCCGAGATGCGCCAGTACAACGGCGATAGCGCCGGGACCGCGAAGACCGTTGACCGCGGCAGCTTGTCTCGTCGGCCGGCGCGATGCTTGGTTCGGCAATTCGGCCACGCGAGCTTTTGCAGCGACCGGCGACGCATCCGTCGACAAAGCCGGCTCAATACGCATTGGCGAAGACCCTCGGCGACAGGACGGTGTGCCCGAGGATGCGCAGGTCGAGGCCGAGGGTCCAGTTGTCGATGTAGTAGAGGTCGTGCTCGACGCGGGTCCGCATGATGTCCTCCGACACCACCTCCCCGCGCAGGCCGTGAATCTGCGCCCAGCCGGTGATGCCGGGCTTGACGTTGTGACGCCGGGCGTAATCGGCGATCGTGCGCGCGTACTGCTGGTTGTGGACGAGAGCATGCGGCCTCGGCCCGACGAGCGACATCTCGCCGCGCAACACGTTCAGCAGCTGCGGCAACTCGTCGATGCTCGTGCGGCGCAGAATCCGGCCGACGCGTGTGACGCGGATGTCGCGTCGCGTGGCGCTGCGCAGGGTGCGATCGTCCTCGGCGACGATCATCGAGCGGAACTTGAGGATACGAAAGGTCTGCTGGTTGAAGCCGTAGCGGCGCTGGACGAAGAAGACCGGCCCGGGGGTGTCGAGCTTGATCGCCACCGCAGCCACCGCGAAGAGCGGCACCGCCAGCACCAGGAGCACGGCGGCGCCGACGATGTCGAACACCCGCTTGGTCGTGGTCTGGACGAACGATAGCGGCTGGCGCACGAGGTGCAGGCTGGCGATCGTGCCGATGCGATGCACGTTCGCCTTGGTGAAGCGATCGAGCACGGGCTGCGGGCCGAGATGGATCGCCGCCGGCACGTTCATGAAAGCGGCGAGCGCGGCTTCCACGACCTCGTTGTCGGTCCACGGCGCGAGGATGAAGATGTCGTCCGGCCGCAGCACGCGGGACGAGGCGGCGGCGAGCGCGAGGTCCTCGACGAGCGTGTCGGGCCCGCGCAACACCGCGGAGGCGATCACGTCCACCCCGACCGTCCAGGGCTTGTGGCTCGTCGCGAAGGCGCGCAGGTCGGCCTCGCTGCCGACCAGCACGACCCGGATCACGCAGAGATTGCCCTTGGCCGCCCGTCGCTTGGTGCTTGTCGCGAGCACGATGCGCAGTGTCACGATCGCGCCATAGCCTACGAGATAGGTGAGCACGGTGGTGGCTCTCGACACCTCCTCGCTCTCCTTCAGGAAGAAGACCAGGACGAGCGCGGTGAGGAACGTCATGTTCCAAACAAACAGCGTGCGCCTGGCGTGACCGGCGAAGGCGAGATAGTTCACGATCTCGTACTCGGCGCGCAGCGCGCTCATCAGGACGAAGAGCGCGGCCAGGAGGACTCCGGATCCCGTCAGCGTCGACAGCATGCCGGACACGTGCAGCCATCCGACGTGGTAGGCCGAGCCGGCCCCGACGACGCTGCCCCACACGACGAGAAAGTCGGCAGCGCCGGCGAGCACCGCGAACCGAGCGCGCCTGAGCGACGTGTTCCGCCGTCGCGCCGCCCAGTCGAACCAGGTCGCGATCGGACGGCGGCGCCTCCGATAAGCGGTGTCGAAATGGTGCGCGGTCAGCGTCAACTCCAAACGTACTCGTGCCGATACGATACAGGTCTGCGATGCTGTTTACCCTTCGTTAGGCATTGGCAAGGCGTGAGCCGGAGCGGCAGCGTTGCAAAGGTGACGGTTCGGTAAGACTTCATGGTTAATGATTTTTTCGAAACGTTCGAAGTATCGAGCTGGACCGCGCATGAAATCCGTAAGGACGCTGAAATCAACGACTTCGGCGCATCGCCGGGTCGCGATTGTGTCCTCGGTCGCGCTGGCGGCGGCGGCCGTGGCGGCGATGACACTGCCCGCCCCCTTCTTTCAGGCGAGCGCCATTGTCGCCGTCGATGAGCCGTCCGCGGCACTCCGCCTTGCCACCGCGCGCTCGGCCGCCGACCTCGCTGTCTCGAGGTCGGTCGTCGTCCGAGCCGCGTCGTCTCTCAACGGGACAGCCGTGACCGCGCCGGCCCCGGCGTTCGCCGCGAAGCTTGGTGTCGCCACCGGCCTTCTGGGTGCCACCGGCGCCGTCGCCCGGCTCGCCGACGGGCTCGCCCCGCTGACGAGCGCGCAGGCCGGTGACGGCTTGGTCGAAGTCCAAGCGCGCGCGACCGACGGCGTGCGGGCGGCGCAGGTCGCCACCGCGCTGGCCGAGGCCTTGGTCGCAGAGGAGGAGAGCGCGGTCCTCTCCGACGCGCATCGCCGCGAAATGGCCACGACGGCTCGCCTCGACACCTTGCGGGACGCCGCCCGGGCCGCACATGGGCGGCTCGCCGCCCTCGGCGCGGCGGACACAGATCCCGCCGAGGCGCTCGCGATCGCCGGGACGGCGACCCGAGCCGCCGAGACGCGGCTGGCGGCGGTGCACGCGGTGATCTCCGCCGGAACCCCGCCGCTCGGCGGCGGCAGCGAGCTGCCGCAGAGCGCTGCCACTCTGCAGCAGACATATTGGGACTTGAAGAAGCAGCTCGACAAGGCGTCCGAGTCCATGGGCGAGCGCCACACCACCGTGATCGCGCTCCGCGACGGGGTGTCCCGGGCCGCCGCGGCCCTCACGGTCGAGTGGCAGCGCATCGAGCGCGCCGCCGCTGGCGACGTCAACGTGGCCCGCAGCCGGGAGGCG
>CAZZWW010000170.1:0-6769 GCA_964657815.1 Vulcanimicrobiota bacterium
CGGCCGGGCATTGCCCGGCCGATTGACTTGGACGACGCGGACTCGCTCGCTCAGTCGATCTTGATCCCGCTCTCTGCGGCGAGCACCTTCACCAAATGGCGATTGACCTCGCCTTTGACTGCCATGTGCCGGTCTTTCTCGAAGGCCTCGATCGCCTTCTTCGTGGCGGGGCCGGCGGCGCCGGTCGGTGGGACCTTGAAGCCGAGCTTGCTCAGCGCGCGCTGCACGGCCATTACCGTCTTGCCGTCGCCCTTGGCATCGCCTTTCGTCTTGGCAAGAGCCGCACCGCCCGACAGAAGGCGCCCGATGGCGTCATCGCCGATCGGCGCGTCGGCGTCGCGGGCGGCGACGACGGTCTTGTGTGCTTTCGCCACCGGCGCGGGCGTCGCGACCTCTTCGGGGCCGTCGACCTGTGCCGCGCGAACCGGCGGCAGCGGGGCCGTCGCTTGGGCCGTGGCGGGAACCGGCGCCTTGCCGAACAGCGGCGCCGGGTGGTGCCCCTTCTGCAGCACCAGGGCGTTCACCATGATGCCGAGCGCCATGGTGGCGGCCATGCCGATCGCCGTGAAACGGGCGACGCGGTGCATGTCGAAGCGCGGGCGCCGGGCGCCCTTCTTCTTCTTTCCGGCGGTGGACGCCGCGCGAGGCTTGCGCGGCGCGCCCTTGCGGGGCGCGGCGTCGTAGCCGAGATCGTCGTCGAAGGTGGCTGCGTTACGCACTTTGCTTCATCCTCGTGTCGGAGGCGCGTCGGGTGTCGAAGGGGCGCAGCGGATCGGTGATGCTGCGCCGCGGAATCGTTTCGATGGTCGCGCTGGGCGCGCCGGGCGATAGGCGGCAGTCTAGCGGCAGGCGCACGGTGACCGATGTCCCCTTGGCCGGCTCGCTTTCGATCTCGATCGTGCCGCCGTGCAGGCCGACCAAGCCGCGCACCACGGAGAGCCCAAGACCGGTGCCCTCGTAGGGACGACTGAGCGACGATCCTGCTTGGAAGAACGGGTCGCCGATTCGCGCCAAGTCGGCCTCGCCGATGCCGATGCCGGTATCGCCGACGCCGATGCGCAGCGTCGTGCCCTCCGGGCGTATCCGAAGGGTCACGCGGCCTCCTTCCGGCGTAAACTTCACCGCGTTGGAGAGAAGGTTGATCAGGATCTGGCGACAGGCGCGGCGATCGGCGACGATCTCCTCGAGGTCGCCGGGCACGTCGCGCAGGATCTCCACGCGGCCGTTCTGCGCCTGGAGACGGACGACGTCGCAGCACTGCTCGGCGAGCGGCAGCACGGCGAAGGGCTCGGGGATCAGCGAGAAGGTGCCGGACTGAATCTTCGACATGTCGAGGATCGAGTTGACCACCGACAGGAGGTGCTGGCCGGATTGATGGATGATGCCCGCGTACTCGCGCTGTTTGGCGGGATCGCTCGGCGCCATCGTGCGGCTGCCGAGCATCTCCGAGAAGCCGATGATGGCGTTGAGCGGCGTCCGCAGTTCGTGGCTCATGTTGGCGAGAAAATGGTCCTTGGCGCGCAGAGCCGTGTCGATCTCGCGCTTTGTCTCGTCGATCTCGGTCTCGCGGCGGCGGGCCTCCGTGATGTCGCGCAGGACGGCGACGATTTCGCAGCCGGCGGCGGCGTGCGCGCGCACCTCGACCGTGACGTGCCTCGGTTCGCAATAGCCGGCCGGATTCTGCTCCACCGATGCGGTGCGCAGCCGCAACGTGCCGCACTGCGTCCCGCCCATATGCACCGCGTCGCCGAGCAGCTTCAGAAAGGTTGGGCGATCCGCGACGTTGACGAGATCGGAGAAGGCGCGTCCGGCGAGATCGCCTGGGCCTGCGCCCAGCAGAGCCTCGCACCCGCTCACGACCTCGAGGAGCGCCCCGCCGGCGTCAAAGATCGCGACGGCGTCGCCGAGCGCGTCGGTCAGTGCCGCCGCGCGCCTGTCCTTCGGAGCGCCGCGTCCGGCCTCGACCAGGCGCAAGGCCGCCAGCATTGCCACCGCGACCGCGCAAAGGGCAGCGAGGCCCGAAGCCTCGGCGGCATGGCGACCGGCAGCGATGCCGTCGAGGGCGAGGATCGCGCCCGCGGCGGGAACGAGGACCAGGGACGCGCGTCGCAGCAGGGTGCGGTCAAAGGCGAGCGCGATCTCGAGTCCAGCCAGGATCAGCCAAGCGAAGCCGGCAGCTGCCCCAGCGATGGCTGCGAGGCAAAGGGCCATGCCGATCGTGCCTGCGGCGGCGACGGCCTTTGCGGCGACCAGACGGCCGCTGCAGGCGACGAGGAGCGCGGCGGCGAGCGGCATCAGCGTCAGTGCGAATAGCGCCGCCTCGGCAGGGCTCGGCACGCCCTGGAAGGCAAGAACGAGCGGCAGCGCGGCGAGCACGAGGCTGATGAGGAGAAGCTTCTCGCGGATGAAGCGCTCGTGGCGCAGACGGTCCACCTCGTTCGCGCGGGCGCCGGCGTGCACCAGGGCGCTGGAAAGCGAGGATCCGCCCTGGGTGGCATTCAAAGCACTTCACTCCACGCGTCGGCGCGGGCGGCGGCAGATCCGTCACGCGACGAGCGTCAAGCTCGCAGCTTCCCCTTAAACGAAGCCTAAGCGGATGCTCCGATGGACATTTGCTTCGCGAGAGGCGCCCATCGCGCCTTCTGGAACAGCGACATGGTTAGCGTTGATTGAAGACGATCGCTCGGACTTGCACGTCGACTTTGCCGATAATCTTCGAGACCGGTTGGTAGCCTCGCTTCAGGTCAACGATAATCCCAAGCGAGCCCGCCATGTTCTTCCTGCGCTGCGCCTTCTTCCTCTCGATCGTCTACGTCAGCATCTCCTGCGGCGTCGGCTCGCTACACAGCCCGCACGCCTTCGAGGCGGCGGTCGCCAGCGAGGCGGCGAGCGTTGCGAACGCCGCCGTGTCGCGCGCCACCGACTGGTGCGCCGAGCGCCCGGCGCAATGCGTCCGTGACGCCGCCCGCCTCACCGCGCTGGTCCAGACTGCGGTGGCCGAGCCGGTCTCCAGCACGGAGGACGTGGTGCTGTTCGACGCCGAGGTGCCGTCCGCCCCAATGCCTGTTCCCGATCCGCGGCGCCGTGCCGCTCGCGCCTTGCTGACGAACGCGCGGTGAAGCTGTAAGCACCGGACACGCGCGCCGCCCGGATTGGAACCATGACGTTGGACGAGATCGTCGAGAATTTTGAGCTTCTCGACGAGATGGACGACCGATATCGCTACCTGATCGAGCTCGGTCGCGACCTAGAGCCCCTCGACGAGGCAGCTCACAACGATGACAACAAGGTGCGCGGCTGCGCCAGCCAGGTGTGGGTCGAAACTCGCGCGGCCGGTGCCGGCGACGATCTACGCCTGCATCTGCGCGGCGATAGCGACGCCCATATCGTCAAGGGGCTGATCCGCCTCGTCTTCGCGCAATACAGCGATCGGGCTCCGATCGAGATCGTCGACACCGACATCGAGCCTCTTTTCGAGCGCCTGGGCATGTCGCAGCACATTACGCGGCAGCGCACCAACGGCGTGCGTGCCATGGTCGACCGGATCAAGGCGGACGCCAGGAAGGCGATGGGCTGAGTCGCCGCCAGCCGGACGCGCGATTCAGGTCTTCCGCCGCTGCTGTCCCAGCCCCATCTTCTTGGCCAGGCTCGATCGGGCCTTGGCGTAGGCCGGCGCGACCATCGGATAGTCGGCATCGAGACCCCATTTCTCTCGATATTGCTCTGGCGTCAGGTCGAAATGGGTGCGCAGGTGTCGCTTCAACGACTTGAAGTGGCGCCCATCCTCCAGGCAGACGATGTATTCGTCCGTGACCGACTTGCGCGGCGGAACTGCCGGCTTCTGCGCTTCAGGCGACGGGCTCGGCTCGGCGACATGAGAGAGGCTCACAAGCGCCGCGTGGACGTCACTCACAAGCGGCGCGACCTCACTCGAGGGCACAGAATTGTTGCTGATGAAGGCCGAGACGATGTCGGCGGCGAGGATAATCGAACTGTCGGAAGCTGGCATGAAGAGACGCTCCTAAAGGCTTATGCTTTGTGCCTGCCTGATCTAGCAAGCCGGCCAACCGAGATCGAAAGACGATCTCATTGAACAATGCTGTATCGAAGTCTAGTCCAAGAAAGCGCGTTCATCAAGATACACTGCGAGACTATGCGTCGTTCGTTCGTAGCAAAGGCGAGTGTGGTCTTCCGACGCCTCTGGCAACACCGCCGCGTCGCATTTTGCCGGCGCAGCACCATATCGTCGTCACGATGCCGATCATCGGCCGTACCGTGGGGTCAGAGACATGACGAAGGGCGACGTGGAGACGAAGGTTGTGAAGTCGGACGCGGCATGGCGCGAGCAGTTGACGCCGGAGCAATATGCTGTGGCGCGCGGCCACGGCACGGAGCGCGCCTTTACCGGGCCGTGGTGGGACAACAAGGCTGCCGGCACATACGCCTGTGTCTGCTGCGGCGAGCCCCTGTTTGACGCGGCCACCAAGTTCGACTCCGGCACCGGTTGGCCGAGCTTCTTTCAGCCGCTGAGCCCGCAGGCCGTCGACGAGCATGCCGATGGCTCGATGTTCATGCGCCGCACCGAGGTACGCTGCGCGCGTTGCGACGCGCATCTCGGTCATGTCTTTCCTGACGGCCCTCGCCCGACCGGACAGCGTTACTGCATGAACGGCACGGCGCTGGACTTTCAGCCGAAAGATTGAGCATTCCGTTGAACGCGGATGGGCGATGAGGCTGGCGATGACGGCGAACGAAAACGACGTGCTGCGCGAGGCGCAGAGTTGGCGCGAGCTCGGCCGATCGGTCGCAATTGCCACGGTGGTGGAGACCTGGGGTTCGGCGCCACGCCCTGTCGGCAGCCACCTCGTGGTCGACGGCGGCGGACTGTTCCTCGGCTCGGTCTCCGGCGGCTGCGTCGAAGGCGACGTCGTCGCGGAAGCTATCGATGTCATCGCCTCCGGCACGCCGCGCCTGTTGGAGTTCGGCGTTGCCGACGACCTCGCGTGGAAAGCGGGCCTCTCCTGCGGAGGCCGGATCAAGGTGCTGGTCGAGAGGCTCGACTAGGGTGAAGCTCGCCGATCTCGCGACGATCAACGCCGCGCGCGCAGCCCGACGCCCTGTCGCGGTCGTCACCGACTTCGAATACGGCAGTCTGCGGGTGGTCGAGGGCGACGCGGTCGCAAACGATGCTCTCGCCGAGGCGATCGGCGAACGCTTGCGTCTGGGCAAGGGCGGCGTCGTCCGAGCCAACGACCGCGATGTCTTCATCTCGGTTCACGTGCCGCCGGTGCGGCTGCTGCTGGTGGGTGCCGTGCACATCTCCCAGGCCTTGGCGCCGATGGCTGCTGCCGCCGGTCTTGACGTCACCGTGCTGGACCCGCGCACCGCCTTTGCCAGTCCCGAGCGCTTTCCCGGCGTGCGGTTGTTGGCGGAATGGCCTGACGACGTTCTTCCGGCTGTCGGCCTCGACGCCTACACTGCCGTCGCCCTCCTGACCCATGACCCTCGCATCGATGATCAGGCGCTCATCGCGGCGCTCCGTGCACGTTGCTTCTATATTGGTGCGCTCGGTTCGCGGAAGACGCAGGCGCGACGCTGCGAACGCATGGTCGAGCAGGGCTTTTCAGAGGTGGAACTTGCGCGCATCCACGGGCCGATCGGCCTCGACATCGGTGCCGTGAGTCCCGCCGAGATCGCGGTGTCGATTCTCGGCGAGATTATCGGCGCCATGCGCAAGAAATCCGCCCGGACCCCGGCGGAGGCGGAGACCGCCGCGTGAAATTCGGACGCGTCGCCGTCGCCGCTGGCGAGGGTCTCATCCTGGCGCACGCCGTGAAGGGCGCGGGCATGGTCCTGCGGAAAGGCGAAGTCATCGGCGCTGCCGCGATTGCGGCGCTGGAAAGTGCCGGCATCACCTCGGTGATCGGTGCGCGGCTTGAGGCTGGCGACGTCGTCGAGAACATGGCGGCGCTGCGGCTTGCCGAGTGCGTCGCTGGGCGCCACGTCACTCTCGAACGTCCGTTCACCGGACGCTGCAATCTGCTCGCCGAGGACGATGGCTTGGTGATGGTCGATGCCGCCATGGTGGACGCCGTCAACGCCGTGGACGAGGCGATCACGCTGGCGACGGTCGCCCCCATGCACCCGACCGCGGCCGGCGAGATGGTGGCGACGGTGAAGATCATCCCCTTCGCCGTCGGTGGCGCCTTCCTCGATGCCGCGCTGGCCGCCGGCAAATCCGGCGGGATTTCCGTCGTGCCGTTCCTCCCGCTGAGGGTCGGCGTCGTGTCGACCCTGCTGCCGGCGCTGAAACGCTCTGTCATCGACAAGACGCTCGGTATCCTGGAGGACAGGCTCGCGCCGGCTCAAGCACGAGTCGTCGCCGAGACCCGCGTGGTCCATGACGCGATCGCGCTCGCCGAGGCGCTTGGAACGCTCGCCGATGCCGATCTCGTCGTGATCTTCGGTGCCTCCGCTATCACCGACCGGCGCGACGTGGTGCCGGTCGCCATCGAAATGGCGGGTGGCCACGTCGACCACCTCGGCATGCCGGTCGATCCCGGCAATCTACTTCTGCTCGGCAGGCTCGAGCGCGACGGCAGGGCCGTGCCGGTGATCGGCGCGCCGGGCTGCGCCCGCTCGCCCAAGGAGAACGGCTTCGATTTCGTGCTGTGGCGGCTGCTCGCCGGCCTGCCGGTGCGCGGCGCGGACCTGCGGCGCATGGGGGTTGGCGGCCTGCTTGGCGAGATCCCGACGCGGCCGCAGCAGC
>CAZZWW010000171.1:0-6748 GCA_964657815.1 Vulcanimicrobiota bacterium
CCGTTGACGATGTCCTCGCCGATCAGGATCAGGTCGCGGCGCGTGGCGAGGTCGTAGACGGTGCGGCCGTAATCCTCGGCGTTGATGATGGACGTGGCCTGCGCCGCGAGCCTTGCCAGATATTGCGGCACGGTGATGCCGCCGAGGTCGCCGTCGCCCAAGAAGGTCTTCAGCGTGATCGGCGTCGCCACCTTGCCGGCGCGGATCAGCTGCGAGGCGACATCGTAGATGCGCTTGTGGATCTCCTCGGAGAAATGGTCCGGGCGCAGGAAGTCCGAGACGCGATCGAAGGCGTCGTTGTTGATGAGGATGGCGCCGAGCAGCGCCTGCTCCGCCTCGAGGTTGTGGGGAGACACGCGGAACTCGGGCTGGCCGGCGTGGGCGAGCGGAGACGAGCGGCCAGGCGCGTGATCCATGAGGGTCATGCGTAAAATCCAAGCGTGTACAAGGGTTTGCGGACCGTTACGCTGCGCCGGCCGTGGCGCTCTTTGTGGCACGCCGCGCGGCCACACTCAACGGAAACAGGACGGCGGACCGCGCATGTGAATTGCGGGGGCAGCGCGCGCTACGACGAGCTTCGCGGCCTCAGGCGGCGCGCCATGCCGGCTCCCACAGATCCTCCGGATCGACGAGGCACAGACGGGTGCGCCGCTCGCTGGCGGCCGCGATCGCCCGCACCACCGCCACCGACGCCCGCATCCCCGCCGAGCGTGGCAGGTAGGGCAGATGGACCCCGTCCTTCGTCATCGTGACCGGGCCGACGTACCAGCCGCACACCTCGCCGCTCCGATTTCGAAAAAGATGGATCTTGACGGCGAGTTCGTCGGCATCCCGCACCGCGCGGACTTTAGGGATCTGGAAAGCCAAGGGCGCCCCTGAGATGCAAGCCGAGAATCGACGAATCGAGTTTACCTTGCGTCAAGGATGGCGCGCAACGGCAAGCTTGCTTTTGGGCGGGGAAGGACGACGCCGGAGCCCGTCCGGGAAAGCAAGGCACATCCCTTCCCCGCTCCGCTGGCCCTGCAGTGGCGGATCCAACGGCCTGAGATCGGCGCTAACCGAAGCTGCCGCGCCTCGCCTCCGGCAGGGCGTCGGGAAGGATGAGGTGGGGCCGCGAGTAGCGCCGATCGTAGAACGGGCTGTAGGCCTCGTCGACGATCGTCTTGGTGGCGTGGCGCTCCTGGAGGCGGCCGAACTCGACGCGGAAGCGCGTCGCGTTCTCGCCCTCTTCGTCGCTGCCCCGAGAGGCCGACTCGTGATGCGTCAGCGTCGCGAACGGCGTCCAAACCGTGCGGTATCCGGCGTGACGGGCCCGCACGCAGAAGTCGACATCGTTGTAGGCGATCGGGAAGGCCACCTCGTCGAATCCGTCCAGCGCCTCGAAGCAGGCGCGGGTCACGAGCATGCAGGCGGCGGTGACGGCGCCGATGGTCTGGCGCACGGCGAGCCGTCCCATCGGGCCGGGCGTATCGATCTTCTCGGCGACGTGCCAATGGCCGGCCGCCTCGCCGAGCCCGACGATCACGCCGGCATGCTGCAGGCTGCCGTCGGGATAGAGCAGCCGCGCCCCGACGATCCCGGTCTGCGAGAAGGCGAGGCACTCGACCATCTCGTCGAGCCAGCCCGGCTCGATGACCTCGATGTCGTTGTTGAGGAAGAGCAGCACGTCGCCGCGCGCCAGCCTAGCCCCGCGGTTGCACATGCGCGAGAAGTTGAAGGGCTCGACGACGAGGTCGACCACGAATCGCTCGCTCCACTGCCCCTCGTAGAAGGCGAGCACGGCGGGATCGGTCGTGCCGTTGTCGGCGATCACGATCTCGACGGCGGGATAGGCGGTGCGCTCCAGGAGGTCGTCGACGATGCGGGCGATCAGCGCCAGGCTGTCGCGATTGGGGATGATGATCGACACGAGCGGGCGCGGCGCGTCGGGGAAGCGCACGCGGTGGACGTCGGGGCTGCCGGGCGCCGGCTCGACCGAGACACGCTGCCCGACGTCGGCGTAGGCGGCACGCAGCGCCTCGCGGGCGTTGGCGACGGAACGCTCGCGGAAGACCGTCGAATAGCTCTCCTCGCCGCGCCTCCAGGTGTAGGCGAGGAACGGCACGTGGACCACAGAGCCCGGCGTGGCGCCCTCGAGATAGCGCAGCAGCATGTCGTAGTCCTGCGAGCCCTCGCGATCGAGGCGCAGGCCGCCGAGCGCCTGCAGCCGCTCGCGCCGGAACACGGAGAAATGGTTGATGTAGTTCAGCCCCGACAGCAGCACGGAATCGTAGGCCGGCTTGCAGAACGATCCCGCGGGCTTCAGCGCCGGGTTGGTGACGATCTCGTCGGTGTAGAAGAAACCCGCGTCGGGATGATCGGCGATGGCGCGCGCGATCATGGCGATCGCACCGGGCACGAAGGCGTCGTCGTGGTCGATGAAGCTCAGCCACTCGCCGCGGGCGGCGGCGATCCCGGAATTGGTGGCGCGCGCGATCCCGCCGTTCTCGTCCTGGGTCACGACGCGGACACCGGGCGTCGGGGCGAACGCCTGCAACGCTTCGCGGGTCGCGGCGCCGCGCGAGCCGTCGTCGACCAGCAGCAGTTCGGCATAGGGCGCCGCCTCCGCCGCGAACGATCCCACCAGATCGCGCAGATAGTCCGGCCGGGTCTCGTAGACCGGGGCGACGAAGGTCAGGAGCGGCGCGGCCCGGTCGGCGTACCGTGCCCTCATGGCCGCCTGCACCGGGGGCACCTGCAGCGTCTGGGCGAGCTGCAGCCGCGCCAGCACGTCGTCGTCGGCCTGCTGCACGCGGATGGCGCCGCCGGACGAGACGGTGGAGAAGAAGGTGCGGATGCGCCGGACGTTGCTGACGATCGCCGCCCGGCGGCCGCGCTGCCCGCCGGAGGCCGGCGCGACGAGCCCGATCTTCTGGTAGCGCAGGTTGAAGAGGTAGTGCAGCACCGCGACGAGCAGCGGCTGCCCGCATTCGAAGGCCAGGAAGCGAAAGGTCGTCGGGCCGTCGGCGCAGGCGCGGAAGCGGAAGCGGCGAGCGGCACCCACCGTCGCCAGCGAGATGTGGTAGAACCCGAAGGGAAAGCTGCGGAAGACGATCGCCGAGAGGTCGTTGAAGCCCTCGCCGCCGTCGAAGCTGATCTTGGGCGCGGCGTGCTCGCCGGCCCGCAGGAACAGGCCGACGAAATTGCGCCGAATCGGCGCGACGTCGAAGACGAACGCGCCCTCCTCGCCCTCGCAGCGCCAGACGATGGGCGAGAGCTGCGTCACGCCTTCCGTGACGACCGGCTGAAGTGCCCGCACGCTCAGTCGCCCCACCGCACTGCACAAGTCACGAAGAGGTGATGAGCACCTGTCGTTCGACCGAGTCCAGTAACGTCTTGCCGCCTAGACCTGTCGCATTTTTGCCTCGACAGCAACTTATCACTCATTGGTGTCGATACCTGTCTTGATTGAGACTCGATAGGTTGGGAATCTTCAGCGTTGGCCGAGGAGCGCGTCGGGACCGCCGATGTTTAGACGCCATCTACAAGACAGGCGTGACGCGCGGGCCTTGAGGCGTAGCGGCCTGTTCGAGGACGCCTGGTATAGACAGCGCTATCTCGCGGATCGGCCGGCGCTCGACCCGATCCGCCACTACGTCCAGCGTGGTACCGCGCTCGGCCATGATCCCCATCCCTGCTTCGACGCCCGCTGGTACCTGTCGCATAACACGGACGTGCGCGAGGCTGGCATCAACCCCTTCGCGCATTACGCCACCAGTGGAAAGCGCGAAGGGCGCGCTCCCAATCCCTGGGGCGAAGCCGCCTGGCATCCGCGCGACAAAACCGGGGCCGCGCCGGCGCTGATCGACGTCATGCGCGACCATCTCGGGCACGAGGCGGCGGGAGCCGTCGACGTGGTCACGCCGGACTTCGTCGCCGGCTGGGTGAGCTTTGCCGCGCGCGGCGCCCACCTCGTCGTCGAGGTCGGCGGCGAGCGCTTCACCGTCCATGCGTTCGAGGCAAGGCCTGATCTCGCCAATTACGCCGGGCGACCGGCCTTCGCCTTCGTGCTTCAGTTTCCGAGCAGGCTAGCGCCGGGAACGCCGGTCGACGTCCGTTTCGCCGGTGGCGAGGCCCTGCTCGGCTCGCCGGTCCGCGTCGACGCGGCGCGGCCGCCGGTCGCCGGCGTCCAGGCCGTCGTGAACATCGACACGCCGAGCGAGACCGTGACACGCCGCATCGTCGAGATCGCCGGCTGGATCAGGCTCCCCGGCAGCCATGCCACGATCGACATCGCGATCGACGGCCAGCGCCAGCGTGCCGGCTTCCGGCCCCGCGCCGACATCGTCGCCTTCCAGCACAGCCCCCATTGCGTCGGCTTCGCCCTGCGCCACGACGCCGCCGCCGCCGCCGCGAGAGGGCGCGACTCCCTCGAAATCGAGATCCTCGTCGACGGCTGCCGCGTCGCGCATCGCGTCCTGCCCGTGGCGCTCGAGCCGGTTCCCGCCGCGCAGCCGCCGCTGGCGCTCTTCATGCACGTTCCCAAGACCGCCGGCGTCAGCCTCGTCGCCGCGATCGACAGCCTGCCCGATCCGCGCGCGCTGTGGCTCTACGACGACGAGCACGGCAGCATCGCCGACAAGCTCGCCCGGCTTTCGCCGCACGCCTTCGACGACCTGCGGATCGTGGGCGGCCACTTCGCCCACGGCCTGGATCGCGCCATCGCGCGCCCGACGCGTTACTTCACGGTGCTGCGCGAGCCGGCGAGCTACCTCAAGACGTCACGCCTGCCTTCAGGACCTCGACATCTACGAGGCCCTCGAAACGCGGGTCGAGCCCTACCTCGACAATGCCTTCACCCGTCACTTCGCGCGCGTGCCCTGCGACCGTGCCGTGGTGGCGAGCGACCTCGTCGAAGCGTTGCGGATCATGGAACGGAACTTCGACTTCGTCGGCTTCGTCGAGACGATGGAGGAGAGCGTCGCGCGCATCTCGCGCCTTCTCGGTCTCGAGATTCCCCTACGCGAAGAGAACAAGACGCCGCGGACCGCCGAGGCCGAGGCGCTCGACCCGCTGGAGTTCTCCCTGAGAAGCCGCCCCTACGTGCGCTTCGACGAGATCCTCGTCGCCCGCGCCAAGGGCAAATGGTGGACGGCCGCGCCGGCCACCGAGCCCGTGGCGTCCGGGGTCACCCGACCGGTCCGGAGCCTCGCCGCGACCTGACGACCCGCGGGGCCGCGCCGCCTCAGGCCGCCACCGCCTCGGCGCCCTCCTCCTCGTCGACCTTCGTCAGCTCTTCCTTCGAGACCTTGCGCTCCGTGACCTTCGCCTTCGAGACGATGTGGTCGACGACCTTGTCCTCGAACAGCGGCGCCTGGATCTGCGCCATCATCTGCGGGTTGTTGCGGAAGAAGTCGTAGACCTGCTTCTCCTCGCCCGGGTACTGGCGCACGCGCTCCATCAGCGCCTGGGTCATCTCCTCCTGGGTGACGGTGACGCCGGCCTCCTCGCCGATCTCGGCCAGCACCAGGCCGAGCCGCACGCGACGCTCGGCGATCTTGCGGTAGTCGGCGCGCGCCGCCTCCTCCGTGGTGCCCTCGTCCTCGAACGACTTCTTGGTCTGGGCCTGCTCGGCCTGGACCTGCTTCCAGATCTGCTCGAACTCCTGGTCGACGAGACCCTGCGGCAGCTCGAACGCGTAGCGCTTGTCGAGCGAATCGAGCAGGCCGCGCTTCCACTTGGCGCGCGAGGCGTTGCCGTATTCGCGCTCGATGTTGCCGCGCACCGTCTCCTTGAGCTTGTCGAGGCCCTCCATGCCGAAAGCCTTGGCGAAGTCGTCGTCGATGGCGAGCGTGCCGGGTGCGGCGATGCTCTTCAGCGTCACGCCGAAGTTGGCCGGCTTGCCGGCCAGCGCGGCCGCGCCGTAATCGGCGGGGAAGGTCACCGTCACGGTGCGGTTCTCGCCCTGCCCCATGCCGATCAGCTGGTCCTCGAAGCCGGGGATGAACGAGTTCGAGCCGAGCACCAGATCGACGCCCTCGCCGGCGCCGCCCTCGAAGGTCTCGTCGTCGATCTTGCCGACGAAGTCGACGGTGACCTTGTCGCCCTTCTCCGCCGTCGCGCCCTCGGCCTTGGGCTCGAAGGTGCGCTGCTGGTCGGCGATCATCGCGATGAAGCGGTCGACCTCCTCGTCCGGCACGTCGGCGACGAGCTTCTCGACCGCGAGGTCGTCGAGCGCGCCGATCTCGACCTTGGGCAGCACCTCGAGCGCCACCTTGAACTTGATGTCGCCCTTGAGCTCGAGCGCCCGCTCCAGCACGTTGGCGTCGTCGCCGCCCTCGAGGTCGAACTTCGGCTCGCCGGCGACGCGGAGCTTGTTCTCCGCGATCATCTTGGTGCGCGCCTCGCCGATGGCGGTCTGCAGCACCTCGGCCATGACGGAGCGGCCGTACATGCGCTTGAGGTGGCCCACCGGCACCTTGCCCGGGCGGAAACCCTTGATGTTGGCCTTGGCCGCCATCTCGCCGAGTTCCTTGTCCATGCGACCGGCGAGGTCCTGCGCCGGCAGCACGATCTCGAACTCGCGCTTCAAGCCTTCGGCGTGGGTCTGGGTGACTTGCATGGACGTTCGACCTGGGTTGGCGGCGGGGCGCGAACCCCGCGAAAGACGTGACGGCAGGAGGATGGTGCGGGCGGAGGGACTCGAACCCCCACGATTTTCACCACTGGAACCTAAATCCAGCGCGTCTACCAGTTCCGCCACGCCCGC
>CAZZWW010000172.1:0-6706 GCA_964657815.1 Vulcanimicrobiota bacterium
AGCGGGACGAGTCCACGCCGTAGGCCATCGCCTGGTCCTGCAGGTCGCACTCGCCCCCCTGGTCGCAGATCGGGCAATCCAGGGGGTGGTTGATCAGCAGGAATTCCATGACGCCCTCGCGGGCGCGTTTGGTCATCGGCGACTTGGTGAGCACCTCGGGCAGCTCGCCGTTCTTGCCGGGGCGCAGGTCTTTGACGCCGACGGCGCAGGAGGCCTGCGGCTTGGGCGGGCCGCCCTTCACCTCGACCAGGCACATGCGGCAGTTGCCGGCGATCGAGAGCCGCTCGTGGAAGCAGAAGCGCGGGATCTCGGCGCCGGCGGCCTCGCAGGCCTGCAGGAGCGTGTAATGTTCGGGAACATCGACCTCACGGCCGTCGACGAGAAGCTTCGTCATCAGGCTTTCTCCAGAATACCGGCACGGCGCTTCAGATCGTCGATCGTGCCGAATCGCCGCTCGAGCTCGGCCATCCGCTCATCGACTGTCTCATGGCGTAGGTTGGGATGCATCGCGAAGCCTAGAGACGTTGCGCTCGTCGTACAAATATCGTCCATGCTGCGTTCGAGCTTATCGAAACGTCTCTCCAATTGGTCGAAACGCTTCGTCAGCTCCGAGAGACCTGCTTGGACTTGCTGCAGCGTGCGATAGATCAACTCGTTTGTTGCCTCGACCATCGCCCTACTCCGCCGCGATGCCGTAGTCACGCACAGGCTCGGAGTGCGGATTGGCGGTGTACTGGTCGATGCGGCGCTCGATCTCGGGGCGGAAATGCCGGATCAGGCCTTGCACCGGCCATGCCGCGGCATCGCCCAGCGCGCAGATCGTGTGGCCCTCGATCTGCGTCGTCACCTCCATCAGCATGTCGATCTCGCGCTTCTGCGCCCTTCCCTCGGCCATGCGCGACACGACACGCCACAGCCAGCCCGTGCCCTCACGGCATGGCGTGCACTGGCCGCAGCTCTCGTGGCGATAGAAGTAGGAAATGCGGGCGATGGCGCGCACGATATCGGTCGACTTGTCCATGACGATCACGGCCGCCGTGCCGAGACCCGACTTGAGGTTTTTCAGCGTGTCGAAGTCCATCGGCGCGTCGGCGATCTCGCTCGCCGGCACCAGCGGTACCGAGGAGCCGCCGGGGATCACGGCGAGCAGGTTGTCCCAACCGCCGCGGATGCCGCCGCAATGGCGCTCGATCAGCTCGCGGAAGGGGACGGACATGGCCTCCTCCACGTTGCACGGGTGGTTGACGTGGCCCGATATGCAGAAGAGCTTGGTGCCGGCGTTGTTCTTGGCGCCGAAGCTCGCGAACCAAGCGCCACCGCGCTTCAGGATCGTCGGTGCGACGGCGATCGACTCGACGTTGTTCACCGTCGTGGGGCAGCCGTAGAGGCCCATGTTGGCCGGGAACGGCGGCTTGAGGCGCGGCATGCCCTTCTTGCCCTCGAGGCTCTCGAGAAGCGCCGTCTCCTCGCCGCAGATGTAGGCGCCGGCGCCATGGCTGACGTAGATGTCGAAGGGCCAGCCGTGGACGTTGTTCTTGCCGACGAGGTTGGCCTCGTAGCATTGCGCGACCGACGCCTCGAGCCGCTCCTTCTCGAGGATGTATTCGCCGCGGATGTAGATGTAGCAGGCGTGCGCGCCCATCGCGACGCAGGCGAGCAGACAGCCCTCGATCAGGAGCTGAGGATCGTTGCGCATGATCTCGCGATCCTTGCACGTGCCAGGCTCCGACTCGTCGGCGTTGACGACGAGGTAGGACGGTCGTGCCGGATCCGGCTTGGGCATGAACGACCATTTCAGGCCGGTCGGGAAGCCGGCACCGCCGCGTCCGCGCAGCCCCGAGGCCTTCATCTCGGTGATGATGAAGTCCTTGCCCCTATCGACGATCGCCTTGGTGCCGTCCCAAGCGCCGCGCTTGCGAGCGGATTCGAGATCCCAGCCGCCGAAGCCGTAGAGGTTGGTGAAGATGCGATCCTTGTCGTGCAGCATCGTCAGCTTCCTCCAATTCTCGGCTTGTCCGACGGCCCACTGGTCTGGCCGTCGCTGGCCTTGGCCTGCGCCGCCTTCTCGTGACCGCTGCCGTCGGACATGTCGGGCTGTGTGCGACCGCCGCTCGTCTCCTCGTTCGGCCCCATGTCCTTGGCATAGTCCGGCATGCCGATGGAATTGTCCTGGCGCTGCGCACGCCGCGACATCGCCGGCGTGTCGGCCTCGGGCTCCTTCATCGTGCGCTCGTCTCCGCCGCCGGCGGACTTCGGCAACGTGTCGGGATGCGCCTCGTGGTGGCTGCCGCCTTCGGCCGTACGGCCGTCCTCGCCGTAGAAGGTCGTCAGCGTGGTCAGACCGCCGACCGGCTCGGAAGTCCTACGGCCGATCTGCGAGCCGATGTGCACGGGGCGGTCGGCCGCGAGATCGTCGAGCAGCTTGTCGAAGTTCTCGGGCGTCAGGTCCTCGTAATAGTCATCGTTGATCTGGACCATCGGCGCATTGCAGCAGGCGCCGAGGCACTCGACCTCGAGCCAGGAGAAATTTCCGTCGGCGGTCACGGTGCGCTGCGGCCCGACGCGACGCTCCAGCACCGCCTTGATCGAGTCCGAACCGGCGAGCATGCACGGCGTGGTGCCGCACATCTGGATGAAGTAGCGACCGACCGGGGCCAGGTTGAACATCGTGTAGAAGGTCGCGACCTCGAGCACGCGGATGTAGGGCATGCCGAGCTGGCGGCCGACCTCCTCGATGGCGGGCTTGGGCAGCCAATACTGGTTCTGCTTCTGCGCCCGCCACAGCAGCGCGAGCACGGCCGAGGCTTGCCGCCCTTCCGGATATTTGGCGATCTGCGTGTCGGCCCAGGCCGCGTTCTCCGGCGTGAACGCGAAAGAGGCGGGCTGCTGCGCTGCGAGATGACGGACGGACATTACCGGTCAACTTCTCCGAACACGATGTCGATCGACCCGAGGATCGCACTCACATCCGCCAGCATCGACTTGCGGCAGAGGAAATCCATCGCCTGCAGATGGGCAAAGCCGGGCGCGCGGATCTTGCAGCGATACGGCTTGTCGCTTCCGTCACTCACCAGGTAGACCCCGAACTCGCCTTTCGGCGCCTCGACGCTGCAATAGGTCTCACCGGCCGGCACATGGAAGCCTTCCGTGTAGAGTTTGAAGTGATGGATGAGCGCCTCCATCGAGCGTTTCATCATCGCGCGCTTGGGCGGCGTCACCTTGTTGTTGGGCGTCTGCACAGGACCCTGGCCACTCGGTGCCAGCAGCTTCTCGACGCATTGCTTCATGATGCGGACGGATTCCGTCATCTCCTTCATGCGCACGACCTGCCGGTCGTAGCTGTCGCCGTGGCGACCGACGGGGATGTCGAACTCCATCTCCTCGTAGCAATCGTAGGGTTCGGCCTTGCGCAGGTCCCAGGCGGCGCCGGAGCCGCGCAGCACGGGGCCGGAGAAGCCCCACTTCCAGCAGTCGGCCTGCGAAACGATGCCGATGTCGACGTTGCGCTGCTTGAAGATGCGGTTCTCGATGAAGAGGTTGGTCAGGTCGTCGAGCACCTTGGGGAAGCTCTCGCACCAGGCGCCGATGTCTTGGATGAGCTTCTCCGGACAGTCGATGTGCACGCCGCCGACGCGGAAATAGTTGGCGTGGAGTCGTGCTCCCGAGGCGCGCTCGTAGAACACCATGAGCTTCTCGCGCTCCTCGAAGCCCCAAAGCGGCGGCGTCAGCGCGCCCACGTCGAGCGCCTGCGTCGTGACGTTGAGGAGGTGCGAGAGGATGCGGCCGATCTCGCAGAACAGCACGCGCAGCAGCTGACCGCGGCGCGTCGCCTTGATGCCCATCATCTTCTCGATGGCGAGCACGAAGGCATGCTCCTGGTTCATCGGCGCGCAATAGTCGAGGCGATCGAAATAGGGGATGTCCTGAAGGTAGGTGCGGGCCTCCATCAGCTTCTCGGTGCCGCGGTGCAGCAGGCCGATATGCGGGTCGACGCGCTCGACGATTTCGCCGTCGAGCTCAAGAACAAGGCGCAAAACACCATGCGCAGCGGGATGTTGTGGACCGAAGTTGAGAGAGAAGTTGCGAGGGCCGGTGCCGCTGGTGGCGAGCGGCGTCGTCGCGAAGTTCGTGTCGCCGCTGGTCATCGCTGGCCCTCCTGGGTGCCGGCCTTCTCGTCGCCGGGAAGGACGTACTCGCCCGAGCCTTCCCAGGGCGACAGGAAGTCGAACGAGCGGAACGCCTGGTTGAGGTTGACCGGCTCGGTGACGACGCGCTTCTGCTCGTCGTCCCAGCGCACCTCGACGTAGCCCGTCATCGGGAAGTCCTTGCGCAGCGGATGACCCTCGAAGCCGTAGTCGGTCAGCAGGCGCCGCAGGTCGGGATGGCCGCTGAAGTAGACGCCGAAGAGGTCCCACACCTCGCGCTCGAACCAGTTGGCGGCGGGGTAGAGGTCGGTCAGCGAGGGCACGGCGGTCCGCTCGTCGGTCTCGACCTTGAGGCGCACGCGGCGGATGTACTTCGGCGACAGCAGGTGCGTGACGACGTCGAAGCGCTTCTCACGCTCGGGATAGTCGACGGCGGTCAGATCGATGAAGCAGACGAAGCGCTGGGCCGGATCGTCGCGAAGGAAGCGCACCGTCTCCAAGTAGCGAGCCGGATCGAGCGTCAGGCAGAGGTCGCCGTAGGAGATCTGGTGGTTCAGCACGGCGCCGGGCAGCGCCGCCGCGACCTGCGCGGCGAGCGTCTCCAGGACCTGATGGCCGTTGTCGTCCATGGCGATGACCTTTCCGCGGGCGGAGCCGCGACCGGCGCCTAGCGCTCGATCGTGCCCGTGCGCCGGATCTTCTTTTGCAGGAGCAGGATGCCGTAGAGCAGTGCCTCGGCGGAAGGCGGACAGCCGGGCACGTAGATGTCGACGGGGACGATGCGGTCGCAGCCGCGCACCACCGAATAGGAATAATGGTAGTAGCCGCCGCCGTTGGCGCACGAGCCCATCGAGATGACGTATCGCGGCTCGGGCATCTGGTCGTAGACCTTGCGCAGCGCCGGGGCCATCTTGTTGGTCAGCGTGCCGGCCACGATCATCACGTCGGACTGACGCGGTGAGGCACGCGGCGCGAAGCCGAACCGCTCGATGTCGTAGCGCGGCATCGAGGCCTGCATCATCTCGATCGCGCAGCAGGCCAGCCCGAAGGTCATCCACATCAATGAGCCGGTACGCGCCCAGGTGATGAGATCGTCGGCGGACGTGACGAGGAAGCCGCGGTCGGCCAGTTCGTCGGAGATGCCGAGGAAGTACGGGTCGGTCGAGGGATCGACGTCGCCCGGCTTGAGGATGCCCTTGGCCGGAGCGGGGGCGGTATGTGGGCTCGCGGAGATCACTCCCATTCGAGCGCGCCTTTCTTCCATTCATAGACAAAGCCGACCGTCAGCACTCCGAGGAACACGATCATCGACCAGAAGCCGAGGTGACCGATCCGCTTGAAGGAGGCCGCCCAGGGAAGGAGGAAGGCCACCTCGAGATCGAAGATGATGAACAGCAGCGAGACGAGATAGAATCGGATGTCGAACTTCATGCGCGCATCGTCGAAGGCGTTGAAGCCGCACTCGTAGGCCGAAAGCTTCTCCGGATCGGGGTTCTGGTAGGCGACGAGGAACGGGGCGACGAGCAGCGCGGCGGAGATGAAGGCCGAGAGCGCCAGGAAGATCACCAGGGGGAGGTACTCGCCGAGGATGCTCTGCATGAAACCCGTCCTTCCGCGCTTCAAACCTGGTTGCAAGAACCGTTCTAAGACGCGAGCGCGTCGTACCGCAGCGCAAGATGAGGTGCAACACGTGAACCTGCACTTGGCAAGGGTGACGCGGGACCGCTCGCCGCAGGCACAAGCCCCTGCTGCGAGAGCCTACGACGCCTCGAGCAGCTCCTCGGCTTCAGCGAGGTCGACGCTGACCAAAGTCGAGATGCCGCGTTCGGCCTGCGTGACCCCGTAGAGCCGGTCCATCCGCGCCATGGTGATGGGGTTGTGGGTGATGGCGAGGAAGCGCGTGTCGGTCTTGCCGCGCATCGCATCGACGAGATCGCAGAACCGCTCGACGTTGGCATCGTCGAGCGGCGCGTCGACCTCGTCGAGCACGCAGATCGGCGACGGATTGGTCAGGAACACGGCGAAGATCAGCGAGATGGCGGTCAGCGCCTGCTCACCCCCCGAGAGCAGGCTCATGACCTGCGGCCTCTTGCCGGGCGGGCGCGCCAGGATCTCGAGGCCGGCCTCGAGCGGATCGTCGGACTCGACGAGCTGCAGCTCGGCCTCGCCGCCGCCGAAGAGGCCGGTGAAGAGGTCCTTGAAGTGGCCGTTGACCGTGTCGAAGGCGCCGAGCAGCCGCTCGCGTCCTTCCTTGTTGAGGCTGGCGATGGCCTGCCGCAGCCGGCGGATCGCCTCGGTGAGATCGGCCTTCTCCTTGGCAAGGCCTTCGCCCTGCGCTTCGATGGCGGCGAGCTCCTCGTCGGCCCGCAGGTTGACCGCGCCGAGGCGGTCGCGATCGGCTTTCAGCGCTTCGAGGCGCGCCGCCACGCGTTCCGCCGACGCGCGTTCGCCCTGCGACGACACGCCCGCCAGCGCCGGCAGCCCCGCCGGGGCACATTCCAGCTCGGTCGCGCTCGTCTTTGCGACAGCCTCCAGGCGCTGCGCAGCGGCGTCGGCGCGCG
>CAZZWW010000173.1:0-6705 GCA_964657815.1 Vulcanimicrobiota bacterium
CACCCCTAGCCCCTCCCCACAAGGGGGAGGGGAACAGACTGCGGCCCTACCCGCCGGCCGTTTGCCGCATGAAATCCAAAATCCCCTGCCCCGGCACCTCCTTGAAGAGGTGGGTCAGCGCCCAGATCGCGGCGTCGGCGTGGTCGGGGCTGCCGGGGCCGGCGTAGCCGCCGCCGGAGAAGGCGCAGAGCTGGTCCTCCAGCTTGGGGAAGCGGCCGACGTGGTGCACCTGGCCCGCCGCGTAGCGCAGCGAGATCGGCTCGGCGCGCACCGCCTTGCCGCGGCTCGCGGTGACGAGGCGCACCGGCACGGCGGGATCGGCCGCCTTGATGACCGCCTCCACCATGCCGCCGCCGAAATTCTCCTCGGCCACGACGCAGTCGGCGGCGAACTCGTGGAAGGCGGTCGCGACGCGACGCCCCCAGGTCAGCGGCTGCTCCCGGCACGACCAGTCGGCGAGCACGTAGGCATCGCCGTCCTGGCCGCGCGCGGCGACGACGATGCCGATCTCGTCGGAATTCGTGTCGTCGCGCCCCTGCGCCCCCGAGGGATCGACCGCCACCACGACATTGCGGCGCTGCGCGACGGGGATCGCGCTCTCGTCGCGACGCCCGATATCGAACACCTCGTAGGACCACAAAGCATCGTCGACCTCGTCGATGTAGACACCCTCGTAGAAGCGCTTGCGCTTGCGCTCGGGCAGCGCCTCGAGGCTCTCGAGATACTCGGGCGAAAGGTTTTCGGCGTTGTCGGCGGGGTTGAGGAACAGCCGCGCGTAGTCGCCCGGCTTCGCCAGCGGCTGCCGGGTGACGGGATCGCGTTTCTCGCCGAAGAGCATGTTGGACCAGTGGCTTTTGGAGGTCGGGTTCAGGTCGATGAAAGCGCGCTGCCTGATCTCCGGCACCACCTGCGCCAGCCGCGTGAACGCGATCAGCGCGATGTCCCAGGAGATCTGCGACACCTCGTTGAGGAAGACGGTCGAATATTCGAGGCCCAGGATCTTCTCGACATGGGTGGCGTCGTCGAGGCCGCCGATGGTGATGCGGGCCTCGTTCTTGAGGGAGAAATAACCATCGGTCTTGTGCGGCATGAGCTCCATGTCGGGGTCGCAGAGGCGGTGGACGTTCGGCAGCGTCTCCCGCATGATCGAGGCGCGCGCGGCGTTGGCATGCAAACGAAGGATCGCGTGGGTCGAACCCGGTGCCGCCTTGGCCCGCTCGAGGATGGCCTGCAGGATGAGGAAGGTCTTGCCCGAGCGCGTGCCGCCGGCGAGGCAGGTGTAGCGCGGGCCGTCGGCGAGCAGGGCGCGCGCAGCCTTCTGCGCGTCGCTGTACGACAACGCCATGCTTCGATCGATCCGGGATGTTTGGGGAGTGCCCAAGCTCGCGACGCAGGTCGGGCTCGGCATGCGCGCATTGGCGGTCAAAAACGATCAAACGTCAACGGGGGTCGCGCGAAGGCGCGTGCAAGGTTTGTGAGGGAAACCTTGTCCGATTGGGGAAAAACATTCTACAAAAACTCGGTTTTGGGGGTGGCGCGGGAGCAACGCCGGACGCTGTTTCCTCTCCCCGCAAGGGTAGGAAGCGCGTGGCAGGCGGCGGCGCTTCGCGCCGTCATTGACAGATGTCCACGGAGGGTTTGTCCTGCCGCCGTGCCATCCAAGGCTCTCTGCGCGCGTCCGCGCCGGACGCTTCGCGTCGCGGTCGAAGCCGGGATCCGCCTTGGTGAAAAAGGGGATTGCGCCATGCCCGACGAGGTCGACGCCAAGATCGCGAAGCTGGTGCGGCGCGCGACGGTCAGCGCCGCGCAGCAGGCGGCCAACGATTCCGCCGCCGAGACGCTGGCGCGGGCCGCCGCGCGCGAACGCGAGGAGCTCGACGACAAGTGGCACGCCGACCAGCCGGTCCTGGCCGGCCTGGCGCTGCAGGCGACCCGCTCCGCCGCCGAGCCCTTCGCCGCCTTCGCCTATCGCTCGGAGCCGCCGGTCGAGGCCGGCTCGCTCGGCACAGGGCGCTTCGTCGTGGACTTCACCGACGGCGCACAGGCGGCGCTGCACCTCGACGCGCGGGCCACGGGCCGGGTCGCGCTGGACTACGGCGACGTCGACGCCGAGGCGCTGGCGCGCGAGATGCCGCTGCTGACGGCCGGCGAGGAGGCCTACGCCGGCGCCATCGTGGCCTTCCTCGCGGTGCTGCAGAAGGCGAAGCGGGAGGGGTGAGCAGACGAGGCGCGATGCACCGGCCGACTCACCCCGCCTGGCTGATCCGCTCCACCACGGCGCCGCAGCGGCCGAGCTTGGCCTCGAGGTGCTCGAAGCCGCGGTCGAGGTGGTAGACGCGGTTGACCTCGGTCTCGCCCTCGGCGGCGAGCGCGGCGATCACCAGCGACACCGAGGCGCGCAGGTCGGTCGCCATCACCGGCGCGCCCTGCAGCGTCTTGACGCCCTCGACCATGGCGACGTCGCCCTCGAGTTTGATGCGCGCACCCAACCGAGCCAGCTCCTGCACGTGCATGAAGCGGTTCTCGAAGATCGTCTCGTGGATGCGCGAGGAGCCCTTGGCCCGCGTCATCAGCGCCATGAACTGCGCCTGGAGATCGGTCGGGAAGCCGGGGAACGGCGCCGTCGAGATGTCGACGCACTGCAGGCCGTGGCCGTTGCGCTTGACGCGCACGCCCTCGTTGGTGGTGGTCACCGTGGCGCCGGCCTGGACGATGGCCTCCAGCGCCTTCTCCAGCATGAGCGGCTGCGCGCCTTCCAGCAGCACGTCGCCGCCGGCCATGGCGGTCGCCATGGCGTAGGTGCCGGCCTCGATGCGGTCCGGCAGCACCTGGTGGTAGCCGCCGTGCAGCGTGGCGACGCCCTCGATTTCGATGCGCTCGGTGCCGGCGCCCTTGATGCGCGCGCCCATCGTCTTGAGGCAGGCGGCGAGGTCGACGACCTCGGGCTCGCGGGCGGCGCCGGTGATGAGGGTGTGGCCGTGCGCCAGCACCGCCGCCATCATCGCGGTGTGGGTGCCGCCGACGGTCACCTTGGGGAAGTGGATCTCGGCCCCGCGCAGGCCCTTGGGCGCCTTGACGTGGGCGTAGCCGGCCTCGATCTCGATCCGGGCGCCGAGCTTCTCCAGCGCCATCAGGAGGTAGTCGACGGGGCGCGTGCCGATGGCGCAGCCGCCGGGCAGCGAGACGATCGCCTCGCCCATGCGGGCGAGCAGCGGCGCGATGACCCAGAACGAGGCGCGCATGCGCGACACCAGCTCGTAGGGCGCGCGGATGTCGACGATCTCGCGGGCGGAAAGATGGATCGGGCGGGCGGCGTGCGGGTCCTCGCCGGCGCGGCGGCCGTCCTGCGAATAGTCGACGCCGTGGTGGCCGAGGATGCGCACCAGCATGCGCACGTCGGCGAGGTTGGGCACGTTCTGCAGCGTCAGCGTCTCGCGCGTCAGCAGCGAGGCGATCATCAGCGGCAGCGCGGCGTTCTTGGCGCCCGAGATCGGGATGGTGCCGCGAAGCTCGTTGCCACCGACGATGCGAATGCGATCCATTCCGCCCTCATTCCTTGCCGGCCGGCGGCGGCTCGGGCGCCGGCACCCCGGGCGCCGATCTGTCCGAAGCCTTGCCGGACCCGGCGGCCTTGCGTCGTTTCAGGTTGGCACGCAGCGCCTCGGCGAGCCGCTTGCGCGCCTCGGCCTTGGCCTTCTCACGCTCGCCCGCCCGATCGATGCGCCTCGCCCCGTGACATCGTCGCTCTCCTTAGGGTTTCGTTGTCACAGCCACAAGCAAAGCCAGGGAACCTTGGCCGTGTGGCGCGGATTTTGTTCGTGAGGGTGCCATAGCGGCAACGGGGTGCCGGATCGATGCAGAACGACGGGGATCACGACACGGGGTGTGCGCCGACCTATCTGGTCGGGCAGGACCGCGCGGGCCGCTGGCTGGCGATGGAAGCGCAGGGCCGCGGCGGCGGCATGTTCTGCTCGCGCGAGGCGGCGATGCGCTTCGCCGGCAGCGAAACGGCGTGGCGCGACGGCGCCGTGAGCGAGCCGGGACGGCCGATGGCGTTCGCCTGAGGCACCTCGGCAGGGAGGCGGCATGGAAGACCCGGTCGCACGCGGCACGAGCGATCTCTACGACCGCGATTTCTACGCGTGGACCCAGCGTCAGGCGGCGCTGATCCGGGACGGCGACATCGCCGCCGTGGATTTGCCGAACGTCCTCGAGGAGATCGAGACCTCGGGGCGCAACGAAGTCTCCGAACTGCGATCGCGCCGCACGGTGCTCGCGACCCACCTCCTCAAGCAGATGTTCCAGCCCGCGAGGGCCGGCCGAAGCTGGCGCACGACGAACCTCAACCAGCGCATCGCCATCGCCCGGCACATGAAGGACAACCCGAGCCTGAACTCCAAGGCCGACGACATCTTCGCCGAAGCCTACGCGGATGCCCGTCTGATCGCCGCCTCCGAAACCGGCTTGCCGGAGACGACGTTTCCGGTGGAGCCGCCGTTCGACCGAGATCAGGCGGTGGCGCCAACCTGAATTCACCGAGCACGATCAGGGCCTACCCCCCCGCCGCACCCAGCCGCGCCAGCGCCTCCTCGTGCAGCCGCCTGTCGCCGCAGGCGACGACGTCGCCGCCCTTCGAGGCGTCGCCGCCCTTCCAGTCCGTGATGATCCCGCCGGCGCCCTCGACCACGGGGATCAGCGCGACCACGTCGTAGGGCTGCACGCCCGATTCCACCACGCAGTCGACGTGGCCGGCGGCGAGCATGGCGAAGGCGTAGCAGTCGACGCCGTAGCGCGTCAGCTTGGCCTCGGCTTCGAGCCGGCGCAGCGCCTCGAGCTTGTCCTCGGGATAGAGCAGCGGCGACGTCGTCATCAGCGTCGCCTCCTTCAGCGTCGCGCATTTGCGCGTGGTCAGGCGGCGGATGCCGCGCGACAGGCCCAGCCCGGTGCCGCGCCATTGCGCCTTGGTGCCGTCGCCGACGAAGCGCTCCTGGGTGAACGGCTGCACCATCATGCCGTAGCAGGGGCGGCCCCGGTGCAGCAGGCCGATCAGCACGCCCCAGGTCGGCAGGCCCGAGATGAAGGCCTTGGTGCCGTCGATCGGGTCGAGCACCCAGACGTAATCGGCATCGGCGTTCTTGGTGCCGAACTCCTCGCCGACGATGCCGTGGTCGGGGAACTGCCGCTCGATCATGCGACGCATCGCGACCTCGGCGGCGCGGTCGGCCTCCGTGACGGGGTCGAAGCGGCCGCCCTTGTTCTTGTCCTCGGTGCCGATGGCGGTGCGGAAGAACGGCAGGATCGTCTCGGTCGCGGCGTCGCCCAGCCGGTCGACGAAGGCGGCGAAGTCGACTGCGGACATGGGGACCTCCTGCCGCGAGGGGCGGTTCGCGCGAGGCGCCAAGTGCCACGCCGCTGGTTCGATCGCAACCGTAAGCCGGGCTTGAGCCAGAGCCGCTCGCAAAGGATGCCGTGCAGAAAAGTCACGGCCATCAAAAAGCAGCTTTCGCACCCTTGATCTTTGTGCGGTGCACCTTCATCTTGTTGCGGTGCGACAGGGCTTTGCTGTCGCCGAATGCCCTCCTTGGGCGTTTCCTCCCTAGACTTGGGCCGCTCGCGCAATCCGCACGAGCGGCTCCTTTCTTTCGGGACTACTCCGCCGCCGCCTTGCGCAGGCCCGAGGCGTCGCCCGCCTGCGCCAGCACCCCCAGCATGATCGTGACGTCCGCCTTCACCGCCGCGAACCGGGCGGTGCGCTCGATCGTCCGCTCGTCCATGTAGAGCGCGCGGTTGACCTCGATCTGGATGGCGTGGATGCTCGATTGCGGGGCGCCGTAATGCTCGGTGATGAAGCCGCCGGCGTAGGGCTTGTTGCGGTGCACGGCGTAGCCCGCGCGGCGCATCGCCTCCTCGAGAAGCTCGACGAAGCTGCCGTCGGCGCTGGTTCCGTAGCGGTCGCCGACCACGAAGTCGGTCTTGATGCGCCGCTCGGCCGAGGCGGCGACGGTCGGCGTCGAGGGCATCGAATGACAGTCGACCAGCAGCGCGTAGCCGAACTGCCGCTGCGCCCGCTCGACGAGGCCGCGCAGGGCGGCGTGGTAGGGCTTGTAGAGCCGCTCGATGCGCGCGAGCCCCTCGGCCACGGTGAGGCGCCCGGCGTAGATCTCCTCCGAATCGCCGACCACGCGGGCGATGGTGCCGAGGCCGCCGGCGACGCGCACCGAGCGCGTGTTGGCGTGCGGCGGCAGCTTGCCGTCGAACATGCGCGGATCGAGCTCGTAGGGCTCGCGGTTGAGGTCGAGGTAGGCGCGTGGGAAGCGGGCGCGGATGAGCGGCGCGCCGAGGCCGGCGGCGCCGGAGAACAGCTCGTCGACGAAGGCGTCCTCGGAACGGCGCAGGGCGACGGCGTCGAGCCGCGCGCTGTCGAGAAAGCGGCGGGGATAGACCGAGCCCGAATGCGGCGAGGACAGCACCAGCGGGCAGAGCGGCCGCGACGGCTCGACGATGTCGAACGGCGGGTCGAGCTCGGGCTCGCCCGTGCCGCCGCCGTCCGTCCATCCCGGCGAGGACCCGCCGCCCATGTCCCGCACTCCCCGCAACGCGCCGACGTCAGCATATATGACAGGCGCGTCGCAACACACCTCTGTTAAAGGCGGCGGGAACGTGGCATCAAGCGCGTCGCGTCGCCGCGACACCTCGCGGCGCGTT
>CAZZWW010000174.1:0-3138 GCA_964657815.1 Vulcanimicrobiota bacterium
CGCCGGGGCACGTCCTCCGGCGGCACCGGGCCGCCGTCGACTCCCGGATCGCCACTGTCATCCACCGGCGCCTGGCGTCGCTTGGCGACACGCTTCTTCTTCTCGGGCTTAGGTGCCGGATCGGCGCTCGGCGGCGGAGCGACCGGCTCTGCCTCCGCCGTCTGCGGCGCCTTCTGCACCTCCGTGCCGCCTTTGCAGTCGGTCAGCCAGATGTCGTAGACCGGGTGCTCGATCGGGTTCAGCCCAGGGCTGGCGGCGAACATCCAGCCCGAGAAGATCCGCTTGAACTGCTTCTTGGCGTCGATCTCGTCGACCTGCGCGAAAGCCACGGTCTGCGGCGCCTCGGTGGCGGGACGCGTGTAGCAGGCCCGCTCGGTGATCTGCAGAGAGCCGAACTGCACCGTCTCGTTGCTCGCTACCTCGAACGAGATGATCCGGCCGGTGATCTTGTCCAGGCCCGAGAATACCGCTGTCGGGTGCGTGATGCGATCCGCCCATGCCGGCACGATCGAGGCGAAGGCAGCGAGTGCCAGGCCGAGCAGGAAGGGTCGTGTCATCGCAGGGTCCGGGCAGCCGGCGGCCAAGTCATGGATCCACCCACCACACGAGTCCGGCCCAATTGCGACCTATTCGGCCGGGGTGGCAGCGGCGAGGGCGGCCTGCTCCTCCTGCCACTCGAGTTCGGCTTCGCGGCGCCGCCGGGCGACGACGTCCCACCGCGTGCCGAAGGCGGTGTCGCAGACGCCCGGGCTGCCGAAGCCGTCGGAGAACGAGACGTTACCCTTGGCGTGGTGCTCGCCGTGGGCCTGGCTGGTGATCATGCCGGCCAGCACCTTGACGAAGCGCGGCATACGTCCGGCGATCCTGGCCTTGGGCAGCAGCACCGCGAAATCGTAGCCGGAATGCTCGTAGACGCCGCCCACCGCACCGAGCCCGGCGATCATCGAGTGGAACAGGATATCGGAGCCACCGCCGCCGATCAGCGCCAGCGGCAGCAGGTAGGGCAGCACGATCTCCAGAAAGAAGTCCGGCGCCGACATGTAGCAGGCGCTGATGCCCTTGCTGGCACCGGTGGAGTGATGGACCGAGTGGCGCAGCGTGCGCATCAGGCTCGGGCGGTGCAGCAGATGGCGGTGGGTGACGTACTGCACGACGTCGTGGCCGATGCCCATGACCACGAGCGAGCCGATGAAGCGCCATAGCGGCAGATGCGCCTCGCCGGTGAAGCAGAGGCCGACAGCCTGCATGAGGACCATGCAGGGCAGCAGCACGGCGCATTGGTTGAACAGCACGCGGCCCATCAGCTGGCGGTAGGACTTGCGATCGATGTCGCGCACCTTGAACTGGCGCAGGGTGCGGGTGCGGTCGCACCATTCGAAAGCGTAGCCGACGGCGTGGAACACGACCATCTGGAGCGCCCAGACGTAGACGGACAAAGGCAACCACCAGGGCAGCGTCAGTGACATCGCGCACGAACCTCGAGCATTTTGTTACACGTGTTTAGGACGCCGCCGCATGACGCGACAAGGCGATGGCGCCACATGAACCGTGACTGTGGCGAGGATACAGCGTAGCCGGGAGCTCAAGAATTCACGGCTTGTAACGCGCTGAAACACGAGATCGCTTCCAATGTCGACACGCAAGGCGGACATCGCGACCCAGACGGCCCGCATGCTGATCGAGGCCAAGGCCATTCTCTTCATGGAAGGCGAGCCGTTCACCTTTACCTCGGGCATGAAGAGCCCGGTCTACACCGACATGCGCAAGATCATCGCCTACCCGCGCATCCGCACCAGGTTGATCGATTTCGCGGTCGAGACGATCGAGCGCGAGATCGGCTATGCCGCATTGGACGTCATCGCAGGCGGCGAGACCGCGGGCATCCCCTTCGCCGCCTGGATCTCCGACCGGCTGGCGCTGCCGATGCAATATATCCGCAAGAAGCCGAAAGGCTTCGGACGCAACGCGCAGATCGAGGGCGTGGTTTTGGACGGCGCCCGCGCGCTGCTGGTCGAGGATCTCGCCACCGACGGCGGCAGCAAGGTCGGCTTCATCAAGGCGCTGCGCAAATCCGGCCAGCGCTGCGACGCCACCTTCGTCTTCTTCTTCTACGACATCTTCCCGAAGGCGCGTGAGACGATGGCGGCGCTCGACGTCGGCCTGCATTATCTCGTGACGTGGCGCGACATCCTCGCCGTGGCCAAGGCATCCGGCTACTTCGCCGCCGAGACTCTGCGTGAGGTCGAGGCCTTCCTCGACGCGCCACTGCCATGGTCGGCGGCGCACGGCGGTGTGGCCGAAATGGCACCGCTGATGTGAAGCCCGAGACGGCGCATGGGCCGCCGCTGTCTTGACGCAAAGCCCCTTCTATCTGCGGGGCGACGCTGGCCTGTTCCGTCGAGCGAACCCCATGAGCCCCGTGCTTCCGCCCCGCCGCCCCATCGTCCTGAAAGCCAGCCGCGACACGCTGGTGCTGCTCGCCGCCGCCGGCGCGATGACGCTCGCCATCGCCTATTCCGTGCATAATCGCCCCGCACCGGAGGGGCAGAGCACGGAACAGGTCGCCGCCGGTGAGTGGGCCGGGCAGCTCGCCGATCTCTCGCCGAAGCAGGCCGCGGCGCCCGCAGCAGCCGAGCCGCTGAGCTCCGACGCGCTGACCGTGCCGAAGGCGGCGATGGCTTTGCCCGTGGCGCCGAAAACCCTTCCCTCAATCAAGCCTCGGACCTGCGACGGCGGATCTTGCCCGACGTCCGCCAAGGTTACCGCCGCCAGCGCGACCGCGGCTCCGCCTCGCCGTATCGCGGCCGCCGCGCCTCCGGTTCGCCAGCGCGAGGCGAGCCTTGTCGAGAAGCTCAACCCGCTGAACCACCTGCCCGCGGCGGTGACCCGGCCCTTCGCGTCCGCCAGCGACACGATCGTCGGTTGGGTCAAGCGCTTCTAGCCGACGCGAGAGTGCGATCCCTCGATCGTTAAAACCATTTGTTCGCCGTTACCGCTTTGGCCACCACGACGGCGACAAAGGGGAAGCTGAGAACGCGCGTTAACCGAAATGTTGTTGCCCGATGGTTTGATACCGCCATCGGAGTTGACACTCATGCTTGACACCATCCGCACTCTTATCGCCCAAAACGGCCGCTT
>CAZZWW010000174.1:3148-6690 GCA_964657815.1 Vulcanimicrobiota bacterium
GACGGCCTTCGCGACGACCAGGATCTCTACGCCGCCGGGCTCACCTCCTTCGCCGCCGTGCAGCTGATGCTCGCGATCGAGGACACCTTCGACGTCGAATTCCCCGAGACCATGCTGAACCGGCGCTCGTTCGCCAGCGTCGACGCGATCGCCGGCTGCCTGCATGCACTCGGCGCTCAGGCCAAGGCCGCCTGAGGTGACGACCGCGCTCGATCCATCGGTGCCAGGCACTCGACTCGCCGAGCGTGGGGCCGAGGCGGCGGCGGTCGCCGGCCGATACGCGAATGCCGTCGACAAGGACGGACGCTTCCCGCGCGAGGCGGTAACGGCGATGAAGCAGGAGCGCCTGCTCGGCGCCATGCTGCCGGTGGAATACGGCGGCGAGGGCGCGACGCTCTCCGACATCGCCGAGATCTGCTCGCTCGTCGGCCAGCAGTGCTCCTCGGCCGGCATGGTCTACGCCATGCACCAGATCCAGATCTCGTCGCTGGTCCTCCACGCGCAATCGAGCGAGTGGCATCGCGTATTCCTGCGCCGCATCGCCGACGAGCAGTTGCTGCTCGCCTCCGCGACGTCAGAGGCCGGCGTCGGCGGAGACCTGCGGACCTCGCTCTGCGCGGTCGAGCGCGCCGGCGACACCTACACGCTCGAGAAGAACGCCAGCGTCATCTCCTACGGCGCCGACGCCGACGCCATCCTCGCCACCGCGCGACGCGAGCCGGACTCGCCCCCGTCCGATCAGGTGCTGGTCGCGGTGATGAAGGAGCATTGCGTGCTGGAGCGCACCTCGGTGTGGGATACGACAGGCATGCGCGGCACCTGCTCCGAGGGCTTCAAGCTCAAGGCAAGCGGTCCTGCGAGCCACATCCTGCCGAAATGCTTCGCCGAGATCGCCGCGCGCTCGATGCTCGCGACTTCGCATCTCTTGTGGGCGGCGCTCTGGTACGGCATTGCGCTCTCGACCGTGCACAAGGCCCAGGCCTTCGTGCGCGCCGACGCGCGCAAGCGACCGGGCGAGACGCCACCGGGCGCAATGCGCGTCGCCGAAGCCGCCAGCCAGCTGCAGATGATGAAGTCGATGACGCGCGACGGACTTGCCCGCTTCGAGCAGGCGCAGGGCACGCCCGACGAGCTCACGTCCGTCGGTTTCGCCGTGGCCATGAACAACATCAAGGTGGCGACGAGCCAGACCGCGATCGAGATCGTCAACAAGGCGATGATCGTGACCGGCATCGCCGGCTTCAAGAACGACACTCCCTTCTCCATCGGGCGGCAGTACCGCGACATCCTCTCGGCGCAGCTGATGATCAACAACGACCGCATCTTCGGCAACACGTCGACGATGCTGCTCGTCCACAAGCTCGACACCGCCCTCGTCGCCTAACCCCGACAAAGCGAGTAGACCCTATGTGCATCGTGTGCGGCACGACGTTCCGCGACAGCCTCTTCGACAAGGGCCTCCTGTTCGACACCGGGGTCGACGGCCTCTACGGCCGCTCCAAGACCTTCGAGGACGTGGTGCAGCGCTTCTCCGCGCTGATCGAGCGCGCCGGCGCCGCCGCCAATCCGGAGATGATCCATTTCCCGCCGGCGATGACGCGGCGCGATCTTGAGAAGAGCGGCTACCTCAAGAACTTCCCCGACATGGCCGGGACGATCCACGCCTTCGCCGGCAAGGACAAGGAGCATGCGACCCTCGTCGAGCGCCTGCACGGCGACCTCGACTGGACCGAGCACCAGGCGGTCACCGCCGTGTCGATGACGCCGGCAGCCTGCTATCCGCTCTACCCCGTGGTGGCGCGCCGCGGCCGCCTGCCCGCCGAGGGCGGCACCTACGACATCACCGGATGGGTGTTCCGCCACGAGCCGTCCCAGGAACCCACCCGCATGCTGACGTTCCGCCAGCGCGAGTACGTGCGCATCGGCACGCAGGAGCAGGTCGTGGGCTTCCGCACGCATTGGCTGGAGAAAGCCCAGGACATCGCCGAGATGCTGGAGCTGCCCCATGAGGTCGACGTCGCCAACGATCCCTTCTTCGGTCGTGCCGCGCGCATGCTGAAGGCGAGCCAACGCGACCAGGAGCTGAAGTTCGAGCTGCTCATCCCCGTGAACGACGGCAAGGGCCCGACCGCCTGCATGAGCTTCAACTACCACCAGGACCATTTCGGTGCGGGTTGGGACATCCGCACCCACGACGGCGAGATCGCCCACACCGCTTGTGTCGGCTTCGGCATGGAGCGCGTCGCGCTCGCTCTCTTCAAGCACCACGGGCTCGACGTCGAGGCTTGGCCGCGCTCCGTGCGCGCGGTGCTCTGGGCCTAGCGCCGATGCTCGCCAAGGCGCCGATCGCCGTCCTGCCCTCGCTCGCACCGGCTCGCTACGTGCCGCACGCGTTGCACTCGGGCGCGCGCGACTGGCCAGAGACGAACTGCTATATCGACGTCTGGATCGAGATCCTGAACGCCCTGAACGAGGATGCCACCGCTGCGCTGGGCTTTACCGCCGCCCAGGACTTCGAGGGCGACCACTTCACCTTCTCCAAGTTCCCCCTGGAGGATCTCTCCCTGCAGTTCGGGCTGGAGGTGCAGGAACTCGCGCTCTACGACACGCTCGAAACGCATATCGTCGAGCAGGCGAGCCGCGGCCGCATCGTGGTCGTCGAAGTCGACGGCTTCCACCTGCCGGATACGCGCGGCACATCCTATGGCGCCGAGCACACCAAGACCACCATTGCGGTGAACCGCATCGATCCGTCCAAGCGCGAGCTCGACTACTTTCACGGCCCCGGATTCTACACGTTGTCGGGGGAGGACTACGACGCGATCCTGCGCGGCGAGAGCCCGCTGTTCCCCTACGCCGAGTTCGTGAAGCTCGAGCGACGCAAGCGGCTCGATGCGGCGACATCCCTGCTGACCCTGCGCCGCCATGTCGAGAGGCGGCCCCTCGAGAACCCTGTCGCCGCCTTCCGCGATCGCATCCGCGACCAGGCGGCAGCGGCAGCGGAGAAGCCGGTGGGCTTCCTCCACAAATACGCCTTCAACACCGCCCGCCAGCTCGGCATGAACTTCGAGCTGCTGGGAGCCCATCTCGTCTGGCTCCACGGCATGGGCGCGGGCTGGGCCAAGCTGCAGCTCTCGATCGAGGGGTGCAAGGCGCTGTCGTCGGGCGCCAAGACCTTCCAGTTCCAGCTCGCCCGCGCCGTAGCCCGGCGCCGCTTCGACGGCATCGAGACGCTGGTCGACCCGCTCGTCTTTCATTACACGCAGGTCTTCGACGGGCTTGGAGGCATCTGAAGGAACGCGCTGCTCGGTGGCGCGCGCGTGCGGGCGTCCGGGCATCAGCGGTAGGCATCGAGCCCGAGCTTTCCGATCGTGTAAGTCTCCCATTCGGTAATTTGGCGAGCCGCCGGTCAAGCGGCTACACAGCACCGATGACCGCTGCCGCCCCTACCCTGCCCCGTCTCGCGGACTTCCATCGCCTCGTCATCAAGGTCGGCTCCTCTCTGCTCGTAGACGCCGACGGGGTGCGCCGCGGCTGGCTCG
>CAZZWW010000175.1:0-6646 GCA_964657815.1 Vulcanimicrobiota bacterium
AGGAGAAGACGGTCAAGCCATCGGCGTCGCGGGCGTCGTCGGCCGTGCCGAGAGCCTCATAGTGCTGTTTGCCATCGGGTGCCCGAAGCCGCGCGACCCAGGTGCCACCCTTGCTTCCGCGTCGATAGCCAAGCGCGCAGCCCCGCGAGATCGGCGTCCAGTAGGGCTCACGTCGCTCATCGAGCTTAATTCGAGCCGAGCGGGTGTCGAGCTTGGCGTTGCGAACGGTGCGAGCCACCGCTAACCTCCGTACGGAAAATATACGGAAAAGGTGTGCCCGAACCGTCCTGGACAATCAAGGACGGGAAGTGGCACCTACAGAGGGGAAAGCGGTTGTCCGGGGTCGTCCAGCAAGGTCCAAAAGGGGCAGGGGCACTGCTCTCTCACGGCGAAAACAGGGGTTCGATTCCCCTAGGGAGCGCCACTCTGGACAAGCGTTAGCTGCTTCGCTGTCGGATTGCGTCGCGGAATACGGAACTTCACGGAACGGACGTTCCTGGACGACATCGGTCTAGAGCGGATCGTGGGTGGCGCGACCCATCGCGAGCATGCGACGTCTGCTCTTTTCGAAAGAGGCAGATGTCGCGTGAGCAGTCTCTTCGTGGCGCTCGCCGACGCCAGCAGCACCTGCTTGCAACATCGCGAAGAAATCGGCCTCGGCAATGCGGAGCCGCCTGTTTCAAAGGCTGCAGAAGCCTATCCGTGCGGCCTCTAGGGTGAAATGCTGCCGAAGCCTCGGGTGAATGCATCGACGATGAGATCTAGCCACCGACACGCGTGCTTCTGCGTTCTGGCGTCCGCCGTAGCGCTTTGGCTGCCAGCGCCCGCATACGCCGATGGCGACGCGCCGAAAACGGACAAGAGCATCTACTCCTTGTTGAACCCGACGCCGGACAAGGACCTCCGCGACTTCAATCCTGACCGCCCCGGCAAGATCACGAGCCCCTTCACCATCGATGCCGGCCGGCTCGATATCGAGAGCGATGTCGTCAGCTATCTGCGCTCCGACGTGCAGGGCATCACGAAGCGCTCGTTCGAGGTGACCGACCCGACCCTCAAGCTCGGCGTGCTCTCCACCGTGGACGTTGAAATGACGTTGAACGGCGACGAGTTCGTGCGAGAGGTGCCCGATAGGTCGGGCAGAGGCCGCTCCCTGAACGGCTTCGGTGACGTCTACTTGAGGGCCAAGGTCAACGTGATCGGCAACGACGGCGGCGATGTCGCGCTGTCCTTCGTCCCCTACGTCAAGCTCCCGGCCAACGACGCCGCAAGCCGCGCTCTCGGCGACGGCGTGGTCGAGGGCGGCGGCTTCGCGACGGCGCAGGTCAAGCTG
This sequence comes from Vulcanimicrobiota bacterium, assembly GCA_964657815.1. Taxonomy (GTDB): domain Bacteria; phylum Pseudomonadota; class Alphaproteobacteria; order Rhizobiales; family Beijerinckiaceae; genus RH-AL1. The sequence continues at coordinate 1,334 of CAZZWW010000175.1, forward strand.
CCGAAGGACTTCATGCTCGGCTTGCAGAGCGAGGTCGATGCGCTCGAGGGGGGCAACGACTCGCTGCGGCACGCGAACTTCGTGAACATCGTAGCCCTCACACACGCCGTGCCGGGCATCAAGGACCTGTCGGCATCGGCTGAGTTTTTCAGCTCCGTCAGCTCGGACCGCTACACGCCGACCTTCTACACGGTCGATTTCGGGCTGGCCTATCTCATCAAGCCGTCGACGCAGTTGGACATCGGCACCAACCTCGGGCTCAACCGCGACGCACCAAACCTTCAAGTCTACGCCGGTATTTCGCAGAGATTTTGAGGTGAAGAAGGTCACCTCTCATGAGCAGCGATGTCTCGCTCTGCGCCGGACGCGCTTCTACTTGCCATTCGCTGAAGGATCGGAACCCTTGTCTATCTGGTTCTCGTATGGCGATGGCGCGCCGCTCCTGGCTGTGGCGCCGACCTCGGGTTGCCCAGGCTTGTTCGGCCGGTAGTCGCCCTCGCCTTGTGGGTTTGGCTCCGGTTCGCTGGAAGACGGTTTGCCGGACGACTCGGGCTTGATCTGCGCGTAGGCGTTGCCGGCCCCAGCCAAGGCTAAAAGCCCCAGGCTCGCGACGGAGACAATCAGTGAAATGCGCATCAGATCTCCCAGGCGGTGCTCGCGGGACGCCTTGAAGGGCGCGTGAACCTCCGCGGAGTGCCAAGACGGAAGTCTGCCGAACGCACTTCGTTGCTGTGCTGAGACTAACTGGCCCCATCGATGCACAGCTCAAGCCGACCAAGCAGCGCGCCACGGGGGTCTTCGATGAGCGCGTCGCGCTCGGCCGCTCGGTGACGCGATCGTCGCATCCTTCACTCGCGCCGGGGCACCGTGCGGGGCGCGTGACATCCGGCGGAGACGGCGTCGAACAGGTAGAGTGCGCCCGACCGGCGCACCGCGTCGGGAAAGCCGAGGGCGTCGTAGGACACGAACACGAGCCGGCCGCGCCAGCGCATGTCCACGATCCGGGCCTTCGGATCCGCGGCGGTCACGACCCCGAGGCTGCGTCCCTCGCCGAGCCCGGGGCCGAACACGATGCCGGCCACGTGGTTGCGACGTGGCGGGGTCGTGAAAGGGAGCAACACGATCGTGGCGCCCGCGACCAGCGAGAGGACGCCAAATCCGAGAACGCCCGCAAGGCCCTTCCAGACAAGCGTCACGTGAAGCGGAGACGATCGAGCAGCGAGACGCATTCCTCCGTGGAACTGTTGGCGGTCTTGCGGAGACGATCGGAGGCGGTGACGAGGTCATCCGACATCTGGTTCGCCGACGCGAGCACCTGGGTCGTCGAGAGGAGGCGCTGACTGACATCGGAGGCTTCGCGGGCGACCTTGGAGATCGTTTCCGCGATGGATGTCGTCATCATCGTCTGGTTTCGGGTCGACAGCGCGATCCGTGAGGCGTGGTCGTGGGTCGCCGTGATGGCCTCGTCGATCTTGCCGATGGCCTCCACGGCCGTGCATGTCTCCTCTTGGATCTTGGCGATGATGCGCGCGATCTCTTCCGTCGCATGGCTGGTCTGGGTCGCCAGCGACTTCACGTTCTGGGCGACGACGGCGAAGCCGAGGCCTGCTTCGCCGGCGCGGGCCGCCTCGATCGTCGCGTTGAGGGCCAGCAGATTGATCGATCCCGCCACCGAGCTGATGATCCGGGTGATGTCGCCGATTTTCCGGCCGGACGCATCGAGCGCTTCGACGTGGCCGGCGGCCTTCATCGAGGCGGCCACCGCGTTTTCGGCCTTGACCGCGGCCGCTTCGGCCTGCTCCGCGACCTCGACGACCGAACGCGCCAGCAGATCCGTGGATTGCGCCGCGTCGCCGAAGTGAGTGGTGGTGCGATGGAAGAGGGCCTCGACCTCGACCGTGTTTTGGCCACAGGTCCGGTTGGCCGTGGCGACCGACCCGGCGGCCCGCCCCACGTCTCGCGCCGAATCGTGGATCGTCTGCAGGAGAACGCCGAGGCGCGCGGCAATGCCGCTCGCCGTGTCTCGCGCGCTCGCCGATCGCGATCGTGCCTCGTTGTGCTCGTTCGCCGCCATCGCGGCGCTGGTGCGCGCGCGTTGCGTCGCCTCCTCGGCCATCAACACCGCCTCCTTGTTGCTTTCCAGCGTCCGCCGCAGTCGCTCGGCGGTGAGGATCAGCGGACCCATCAAGATGAAGGCGATCAGCGCGTGGACCGTCAGATGCTTGACCCCGTCCGGCGAGGCTTCTGCCGTCCAGACGATCCTGGGGAGCAGGAACGTCAGAAGCAAGTGATGCAGAACGACGAGAAAATTATAGACGACCAACGACCGCCAGCAAGCATAGGCGAGCAGATAGCAGTTCAGAACGAAATAGATCATGTGCGCTTCTTCGACGAAAGCGCTCGGGAGCTTCGACGCCGCGAAGATGCATATCATGACCTGCATCGCGAACGACGCGGCGACCAGCACGCGCGCGGGCAACGACGTGCCATATGCGGCGATCGCGAGACAGGCCAGGAGGGCGGTGACGCCCGACGCGACGAACGTGCCGACGACGGGTTGGCCACCCACCCACGCCACGGCCGTGCACATCGCGACGGAGGCGCACGACGCGGCAAGATAAAACCGGTTTGCGATCGCGCGCAGATGCGGGATCGTGAAGGTCTCGCCTCGATCGGTCATGGAGTCTTAGCGCCTTTGTGACCTTCATAAAACGCTCGTCCTGGTTGACGTTAGGTAAATGCCTGAACCGACAGGTGGCACGGGTCTCGCCCGAGGCGGACGCGAACGGCGCTCGGGGCGCGGGCATCATCGGCGTCCGCGCCTGCTGCATTTCGTCGCACGATTCGGTTGTGGAGTCGCCGACGCACCGACGTGTCCGACCAAGCCGTGGCGCTTGCAGGGGATGCGCTCTATCAATGTCGCAGCCGCCCGATCCGATCGGTCATTCGTCAGAGTCCGGAGGCACCGCCCTCGGGGTCGTGTTCGTCGAGACGGGAAGGTCGAGACGCCTCGATGCTCAGCGACAGCGACGACCTCACCGTGCTCTGCCCACGATGCCGCGACCGGACGTCGAAGCCGGTCGGTTGGCTGAAGGACCATCCGACGTTCCGCTGTTCGCACTGTCCCGCGACTCTCCGCTACGATCGCGAGCTGCTGCGGCTCGACATCGAGACCGCCGGCCTCGTCGCCGGACATGTCCCTGCCGCCGTCACCGTGGTCGACGACGAGCGGGACCGATGAACCCGATCGGCTAGCGCGTTAGGGGGCTCTTTGCGATCCGGACGGAGCGTCGGCGGCGTCGTGGATCGCCGCTCGGGCGCCGGACGGCCTGAAGATCGTGTCGCCCGGCCGTGTCGCCAAGCCCCGACCCGGCCCACGTCGGCATTCGGCGAGCCGCGATCGATGTCGGCGTTCGCCCAGGCGGATTCGGGCCTTGTCGCGGTACGCGCCGGTGGCAGGGTTTTGTGTCGCGGTACCGCGACTTTGGCCCCTGTTTTTGTCGCCGTACCCTGACTTTGGCAGGGCTACATGTCAGGGCACGCAACATGGCGGACACGAAGTAACGCAGCCGGAACAAGGGCTTGACGTGAAGGGCGCTAGCGCATATCCTTACTTCATTCAAGGGGTGGCGTAGGCCTCGGCCAATGCCACGAATCCGGCGATGTCGATCTCCTCCGCTCGGCGGGTGGGTTCGATGGCGGCGGTTTCGAGAAGCGCCAGCGGGTCGCCGCCGAGCGAACGCAGGCTCTGGCGCAGCATCTTGCGGCGCTGACCGAAGGCGGCCTGGGTCACGGCCGAGAGCGCGGCGGCGCGGCAGGGCAGGGGCGCGCGGCGCGGCACCAGCTCCACCACGCTGGAGGTGACGGCCGGCGGCGGCACGAAGGCCGAGGGCGCCACGTCGAACAGGATGCGGGTCTCGCAGCGCCAGTTGGCGAGCACGGCGAGGCGGCCGTAGGCGGCGCGCTCGCGCGGCGTCGCCACGATGCGCTCGGCCACCTCGCGCTGGAACATGAGGGTGAGCCGATCGAACCACGGCGGCCAGGGCTCGCTCTCGAGCCACCCGACGAGCAGCGGCGTGGCGACGTTGTAGGGCAGGTTGGCGCAGACCCGGGTGGGGCGCCCGGATGCCGCCAGGGCGGCGAAGTCGACCGCCGTGGCGTCGGCCTCGCGGACGTCGAGCCGGCCGGGATAGGCGGCGGCGACCTCGGCGAGCGCGGCGAGGCAGCGCGGGTCGCGCTCCAGGGCCACCACCTCCGCGCCGGCCGCGAGCAGCGCCCGGGTGAGGCCGCCGGGGCCGGGGCCCACCTCGACGACGCGGACGCCGTCGAGCGGGCCGGCGGCGCGGGCGATGCGGCCGGTGAGGTTGAGGTCGAAGATGAAGTTCTGCCCCAGGCTCTTCCTGGGCGCCAAGCCGTGGACGGCGACGACGTCGCGGAGCGGCGGGAGGCCGTCGCTCACGCCGCGTCGCGGACCCGGTCGGCCGCGGCGAGGCGGCCGGCGAGGCGCAGCGCCGCGACGAGGCTGGAGGGATCGGCGAGGCCCTTGCCGGCGATGTCGAAGGCGGTGCCGTGGTCGGGCGAGGTCCGCACGAAGGGCAGGCCGAGGGTGACGTTGACCGCCGTGTCGAAGGCCAGCGTCTTGATCGGGATCAGCGCCTGGTCGTGGTACATGGTCACGCAGACGTCGTAGCGGGCGCGGGCGGGGCCGTGGAACAGCGTGTCGGCCGGGTGTGGGCCGGTCACGGCGAGGCCCTCGTCGCGCAGCCGTGCCAGGGCCGGCACCAGGATGTCGATCTCCTCGTGGCCGATGTCGCCGCCTTCCCCGGCGTGCGGGTTGAGCCCGGCGACGGCGATCCGCGGGCGGGGAAGGCCGAAGCGCCGGGTCATGTCGGCGGCGACGGTGCGCACCGTGTCGGCGACCAGCGACGCCGTGACGAGGCCGGGCACGCTGGCGAGGGGCACGTGGACCGTCATCGGCACCACGGCGAGCGTCGGCGACCACAGCAGCATCACCGGCTTGGCGGAGGCGCCCCAATAGCGGCGCGCCAGCTCGCCCATGAACTCGGTCTGGCCGGGATGGGGATAGCCGACCCGGTGCAGGATCTCCTTCGACACCGGCAGGGTGACCACCGCCGCCGCCTCGCCGCGGCGCACCAGCTCGACGGCGCGTTCCATCGAGGCGATCGTGCCGGGCGCGTCGGCGGCGTCGGGCTCGCCAGGCACGCCGCGGGTGGCGGCGTCGAGCGGCAGCACGGGCAGCGCGCGTGGGAAGATGGCGGCGGCCTTGGCCGGGCTCGTCGCCTCGACGGGGAC
>CAZZWW010000176.1:0-6616 GCA_964657815.1 Vulcanimicrobiota bacterium
CCGCTCTTGGCCTCGCCGCTCTTGGCCGCGGCCTTCGATGCGAGGAAGATCGTGAGCACGCTCGACTTGAGCTTCGAGGTGCCCTGCGTCGCCACGACGTTGCCGGTGTAGATGAGCTTCTGCTCCTTGTCGAAATAGTCGAGCTTGCCGGCCTCGATGTTGATCGGCTGCTTAGAGTCGCCGCCCGGCAGGATCGCGCCGTTGCGCTTGCCCTGCGCGTCGGCTCCGCCTGCGGCGAGCCCGGACAGGATGCCGAACGCCAGCCGGACTGCGCTCCTCGGCCGGACGCTCACTTGTCCTGCTCCGCGCTGGCCTGCCGCGCGGCGGACGCCGGTGCCGGCTCCTCTTCCGGAGGTTCGAAGCTCGAGGCGATGTTGCCGCGGAAGGCGATGACGTGGCCGTTGTTGGAGATCGCCATGTCGTCGGCCGAGACCTCGCCGCCCTTGAGGTCGATCCTGAGGCGCTCGTGAGAGGTGAACAAACCGCCCTTGAAGTCCATCAACGCGCTCTGCAGGTTGAACACGTAGCCGCTGGAGTTGGAGATGCGAACGTCGCCCTTGAGCGACATCGAATCGGCCTTGGAATCGTAGACGCCGTTCCTCGACAGGATGTGAGTCGTCGAGCGGTCGGCCATGCCGACCTTGGCGTCGATCCCGACGAGCTCGATGACGCTGGGCGTGGTGATGTCCTGGATGCCGGCCTTGGCCTTGATCTCGTAGGGGCCGCCGCCCTGCTGCACGCCGGCGATCTTGGGCGAATCCATGGTGATCTTGGTGCCCTTCACCCCGACCCCGGCGATCGACATCGAGCCCGGCAGATGGCGGAACGGGTTGAAGAAGACGACGATGCCGATCATCGACACGCCGAGCACGGCGCCGACCACGATGGCGCGCTTGAGAAAGCGCACGCGAGACGTATGGCGCCCGGCGGCCTTGATGGCCGCGGCGCGGTTGGGCGGCGTGTAATCCATGCCGAGGCGCGCGCCGTCCGCCCGCACGCGTCCGCCGCTGGTGAGATCAGCCATGCTGTCGGGACGAAGCCCCCGCGTTCATCGGCCGAGATGTGCGCCGCGACAGCGGCGAAGACAAGGCGGCGGCGCGTGGGCCAATGCCGCTCACGCGTGCGAGAAGATGTCGGTCTCCCCCCAGCCGTCGAGGTCGAGGCGCGCGCGGGTGGGAAGGAAGCCGAAGGCCGCCTGTGCGTAGCCATCACGACCCTCGCGCGCCAGCATGGCATCGAGCCGGTCGCGCAGCCGGTGAAGGTGCAGCACGTCGGAGGCGGCATACGCCAGCTGCGCCTCGCTCAGCGTCTCGGCCCCCCAGTCCGAGGATTGCTGCTGCTTGGACATCTCCAGGCCGAGCAGCTCGCGTACGAGGTCCTTGAGGCCGTGCCGATCGGTGTAGGTGCGGGCGAGCTTGGAGGCGATCTTGGTGCAATAGACCGGTGCGGCCATCGCGCCGAAGGTCTTGTACAGCACGGCCACGTCGAAGCGGGCGAAGTGGAACAGCTTGGTCACCGTCGGGTCGAGCAGAAGCCGCTCCAGGTTCGGTGCCCGCGTCTGGCCGCGCGCGATCTGGATCACGTCGGCCGTGCCGTCGCCCGACGAGAGCTGCACAACGCAGAGCCGGTCGCGAGCGGGGTTGAGGCCCAGCGTCTCGGTGTCGATCGCGACGGCGGAGCCCGGGTCATAGCCGTCCGGGAGGTCGCCGCGATGCGTTCGGATGGTCATGGGTGTCCCGGGCTCGGTGGCTTTCGGCGCGCTACCATCGTCACCCCTGTGGGGCAAGGGCGCTCAAGACGCGGCCAGCGCTCTCTCCAGCACCCGCGCCGCCTCGAGCAGCAGCGCATCCTGCCCCGTGCGCGCCGCCACCTGCACGCCGACCGGCAGGCCGTTGGGGCCGGTGCCGGCCGGCAGGGTCAGGCATGGCAGCTGCAGCTGCGTCCAAACCCGGTTGAAGGCCGGGTCCCCGGTCGCGTGAAGCCCCTTGGGAGCCTCGCCAGGGGCCGGCGGCGAGAGGATCACGTCTGCGGTACCGAACACGGCCTCCGCCTCGTGCATGACCTCGCGCGTCGTCGCCAGCGCGGCATCGTAGGCGCGGGCGGACGTTCCCCTGCCCTCGTCGAGATAAGTCTTCATGATGGACGAGAGGCTGGCCTCGTGGGCGCGCCGCTCGTGGCCGAGAGCCTTGTCCATGTCGTAGGCCATCACGAGGCGCTGGAGCCGCGGGATCTGCTGCCAGGCCGGCGGCGTCGGCAGGTCCGTCACGGTGTGGCCAGCGGCTTCCATCGCCTCGGCGGCGCGATCGAGCGCGCGCACGGCCTCCGGCTCGGCGGCGCCGGGGTAAGGCTCGCGCAGCACCGCCACGGTGAGGCGCCGCCCCGCCTCCGGCTCGGCCGCCCAAGCGGGGCGCCCGGTCAGGGCGGCGACGAAGAAGGCCGCATCCGCCACGTCTCGGGCGAACACCCCCACGGTGTCGAGCCAGTCCGACAGCACCTTCACGCCCGGGCGTGGGATCGTTCCCCACGAAGGCTTGTAGCCGACGACGCCGCAATAGGCCGCGGGCCGGATCACCGATCCGGCGGTCTGCGTGCCGAAGGCGAGCGGCACCATGCCGGCCGCCACGGCCGCGGCCGACCCCTGCGACGAGCCGCCGGGCGTGTGCTCTGGATCGTGCGGGTTGGTGGTCTTGCCGGGGCTGTAATAGGCGAATTCCGTGGTGACCGTCTTGCCGAGCACCACCAGGCCGGCCGCCTTGGCCTGGGCCACGCAGGCGGCGTCGGACCGCGGCCTGTGGCCTTCGTAGATCGGCGAGCCGTAGCCCGTGGGCAGGTCGGCGGTGTCGATGTTGTCCTTGACGGCCAAGGGCACACCGGCCAGCGGCGGCACCTTGTCGCCGAGCCGGCGCGCCTCGTCCACGGCGCGCGCCTGGGCCAGCGCCGCTTCGCCGTCGACGACCATCCAGGCCCCGACCACAGGCTCGCGCGCCGCGATCACCGCCAAGCAGGATTGCACCGCCCCCTGCGCGGTCATGGTCCCGGCCGTCATCGCCGCGATCATCGAACGCGCGGTGGGACAAGCGGGAGGCTGATCGGTCATGCGACGACTCGGGCACAAGCGGCGGAGGGCGGTCGTTCTAGCGCCCGCCCGCACCGAGGTCGATGCCCGTCTATCCCGTCACGATCTCGGCCACCCGGCCGATGGCGACGCCGGCGTTCAGCATCGCATTGCGAAGCGCTGCATCTGTTCCGCTCTATCGACCTCGAAGGAGCCTACAGAGGTCGGAGTCGAGCGGGATCGTCCCATCCATTGAAAGAACCTCGGTGCGAACCGGGCCATTTGACAAAAGGCGATCGGCTGTCAGCTCTTCCCCATCACGCCGCCGCCGTTGCCGCTCCGACCAGCTTGCGGGCGTCGAGCGCACTGATCGGGTGCCCGAAGGCGTAGCCCTGCGCGTACTCGCAGCCGAGCTGGTACAGCTCGATCGCATCGCTCTCCGTCTCCGCACCCTCGGCCACCACCTCCATGCCGAGGTCGTGGGCCAGCGCCACCATGCTCCGCAGGATCACCGGCTTGGAGCCCTTGGCCGTGGTGTTGTGCACGAAGGAGCGGTCGATCTTGATCGTGTCGAAGGGGAAGCGCTGGAGATAGGACAGCGACGAGTAGCCCGTGCCGAAATCGTCGAGCGAGAGCCCGGCGCCGAGTTCGCGGATGCGGGTCAGGATCTGGGCGGCATATTCCGGATTCTCCATGACGAGGCTCTCCGTCAGCTCGAGCTTCAGCGAGCCGCGGGACACGTCGCAGCGTGTCAGCACCGCCTTGACGTCGTGCAGCAGGTCGTGGCGCAGCAGCTGGCGCGAGGACACATTGACCGAGGCGAAGATCGGCGGGTCGACGTCGAGCGCGCGCTGCCAGGCGGCCAACTCGCGGGCGGTGCGCTCGAGAGCGAAGATGCCGAGATCGACGATCGCGCCGGTCTCCTCGGCGATGGGGATGAACTCCGCCGGCGAGAGCCGGCCGAGCCGCGGGTTGTCCCAGCGCAGCAGCGCCTCGAAGCCGGCCACGGTGCGGTCCTCGAGCCGCACGACCGGCTGGAAGAACACCTTGATCTCGCCGCGGTCGAGCGCGCGGCGCAGGTCGGATTCGAGCGCGATGCGGTCGGAACGCAGCGAGCGCATCGCCGGCCGGAACACCTCGATCCGGTTGCCGCCCCCCTTCTTGGCGTGACGCATCGCGATCTCGGCGTCCTTCAGCATGTCCTCGCGGCGCGGGTGTAGCTGCGGGTCGTAGAGCGCGAGGCCGATGGAGGCGGTGAGCGGGATCTCGCGCTCCGCGAAGGTCACCGGGGTCGAGAGCGCACGGCGCAGCACGTTGGCGAGCGCCACCGTCTGATCGGCGTCGTTCTCCGAAAGGACGATGGCGGCGAACTGGTCGCCCGACAGGCGGGAGATCGTGTCCTGCGGCTTGAGCAGACGCGAAAGGCGCCGCGACAGCGTCAGCAGGATCGAGTCGCCGGCGGACAGGCCGACGCCCTCGTTGATCTGCTTGAAGCGGTCGACGTCGATGCAGAAGACCGTCGGGCGCAGCCTCGGATCGTTGCCGGCGAAGGTCAGCGCCGCCTCGAGCCGGTCGAAGAACAGCTCGCGATTGGGCAGGCCGGTCAGATTGTCGTGCACGGCATCGTGCAGCAGACGCTCCTCGGCGACCTTGCCTTCTGTGACGTCCGAGAGCGTGCCGATGATGCGGATCACCTCGCCGTCCGGACCGACCACGGGGCGCGCACGCAGCGTGTACCAGAAGTAGTGTCCATCGGCGGCGCGCAGCCGAAAATCCTGATTGATGCGGCCGCGGCGCTGCTCGAGCATCGTGTCGAGGCAGGCCCTGTAGCGGTCCCGTTCGAACGGGTGCAGCACGTCGAGCCAGCCGGCCGCCGGACCCTCCAGCGTGCCACGAGCGACGCCGAGCTGCGCCTCGACCTCGGGGCTGACGTAGATGCGGTCGGCCGGCACATCCCAGTCGAAGATGATATCGCCGCAGCCTGTCAGCGCCAGCGCCTTGCGGCTCGATTCGGAGACCGATCCGCTGCCGAGGCCGCCGCCGGCGAAGGCGTTCTGCATGATGGTGAAGCCGATCAGCATCACGATCAGCACGAGGCCGCCGATCAGCGCCGGCGCCACCAGGTCGTTGGTGAGCGTGCCAGTGACGGTGAACGAGGCGCAGATCACCCAAGCGAGCAGCAGGAACCAGGTCGGAATCAGCATGACGGCGCGGTCGTAGCCGTGCGTCGAGAGGTAGAGCACCAGGATGAAGCCGACGGCGGCGACGGTGGCGAGCGAGATGCGGGCGACGCCCGCGGCGACCGGCGCGTCGAAGACGGCGAAGGCGATGAGCGCGACGAGGAAGATCAGCCAGGCGGAGGCCACGCGCGAGGCGCGCACGTGCCAGCGGCTGAGATTGAGATAGGCGAACAGGAACACCAGCAGGGTCGCCGCCAGCGTCGTCTCCGCACCGGCGCGCCAGACGCGGTCGCTCGCTCCCGAGGTGCCGAAGAGCTTGTCCCAGAAGCCGAAGTCGATGCAGACGTAGGCGAGCACGGCCCAGGCCAGCGCCGCCGCCGCCGGGAAGATCACGGCGCCTTTGACCACGAAGACGATGGTGAGGAACAGCGCGAGCAGGCCGGCGATGCCGATGACGATGCCCTTGTAGAGCGTCAGGCTCGTCAGCTTGTCCTTGTACGCGTCGGGCTCCCACAGCGTCAGCTGCGGCAGGTTGGGCGTCGCCAGCTCGGCCACGTAGGTGACGGTCGTGGCGGGATCGAGGGTGAGGCGGAACACGTCGGCTTCCGAGGAATCCTCGCGCTCGGGCGAGTTGCCCTGGCTTGCCGTGATGGCCGAGAGACGGGTGGCTCCGAGGTCGGGCCAGATCACGCCGGAGCCGACCATGCGGAAGTGCGGCGCCACGATCAGGCGCTCGATCTGCTCGTCGGAATCGTTGGTCAGCGCGAAGACGATCCAGTTCGGGCGGGTCCCGGAATCCTTGGCGCGGACCTCGATGCGGCGGACTATCCCGTCCGGGCCGGGCGCGGTCGAGACCAGCAGGCGGTCGCCTTGCGAAGAATAGCTTTCCACCGCGTGGGTCAGGTCGATCGCCGCCGCGTCGAGCGGCACGCGCGACGACTCGATCGCGGCGGCCGGCCCGAGATCGCCGACGAGGATCAGCAGACTCAGGAGAAGGGCGACGAGGCGGCGAAGGGTCGTCACTTGAGCTTGGGATCCATGGCGCCGGACGAGCGGCATCCGCTCCGCCGAGCGCGTCGCCTCGAAACCGTAGAGGCTGGCGCATCGCGGGGCAAGCATGTGCCAGGCGGCGATCAGCGCGTCGCGTCGCCGAACATTTTGTGATGCACGACGTCGCCGGCTTTCAGGTCGATCGTCTTGGCGCTGCCGGCGTCAAGCTCGAGGACGCCCAGCGCCGGGCCGGCCGACGGGATCAGCGAATCGTCCATCGGCTTGGCGTCGCGCGCGACGTTCACCACGCGGCCGTCCTTGCCGATGAAGATCAGGTCGAGCGGAAGGTAGGTGTTGTGCATCCAGAAGGTGACGGGCTGCTCGCTCTGGT
>CAZZWW010000177.1:0-6573 GCA_964657815.1 Vulcanimicrobiota bacterium
CTGTTGCGCAGCCCCGCGGCGATGCCGTTGATCGAGAGGTGGACGCCGTTGCGCACCTCGTCGTCCTCGGCGTCGGCGCGCAGCATCCGCAAGAGCTCGACCTGCACGTGGTTCATCGGGTCGAGGTAGGGGAAGCGGTTGTTGATCGAGCGCTCCAGGAGCGGGTTCGTCTCCAACAGGCGGGTCTGGTCCATGATCCGCGACAGGTGACGGATCGTCAGCGCGTGCTCCTTCGAGATCGCCTCGAAGATGCGCGTGCGCAGCGTCTCGTCCTCGACGAGGTCGGCGTAGCGCGAGGCCACCGCCAGCGACGACTTCGCCAGCACCATGTCCATGTTGGCGAGCTGGGTGCGGAAGAACGGCCACTCCTTGTACATGCGCTGCAGCAGCCCGAGATCGCCGCCGTTCGCGAGGCGCTCCTCGACCGCCGAGCCGAAACCGTACCAGCCCGGCAGCATCACCCGGCACTGCGCCCAGGAGAACACCCAGGGGATCGCGCGCAGGTCCTCGATGGCGCGGGTCTTCTTGCGCGAGGCCGGCCGGCTGCCGAGGTTCAACGTGGCGATCTCGTTGATCACCGTCGAGCCCCAGAAGAAGTCGGTGAAGCCGGGCGTCTCGTAGACCAGCCCGCGGTAGGCCTTGAAGGCGAAGCCCGACAGCAGGTCCATCTCGTCGCGGAACTCGGCCGCGGCCGGCCCTTTCTTGACGTCGACGAGGGTCGACTCGAGCGTGGCCGCGACGAGGATGTTGAGGTTGCGACGGCAGCTCGCCTGGTTGGCGTATTTCGACGAGATGATCTCGCCCTGCTCGGTGATGCGGATCTGGCCGGCCACCGCGCCGGGCGGTTGCGCCAGGATGGCGTCGTAGGACGGGCCGCCGCCGCGCCCGACCGAGCCGCCGCGGCCGTGGAACAGGCGGATGCCGACGCCGGCCTCCTTGAACACCTCCACCAGCATGATCTCGGCCTTGTAGAGCTCCCAGCCCGAGGTGACGAAGCCGCCGTCCTTGTTCGAGTCGGAATAGCCGAGCATGACCTCCTGCACGGTGCCGCGCGATGCGATGATGCGGCTGAGGTGCTTGTTCTTGAACACCTTCGTCATGATGCCGGAGCAGGCGCGAAGGTCGTCGATCGTCTCGAACAGCGGCACGAGGTTCACCCGCGCGCGCATCTCGCGGTCGATCAGCCCGACCTCCTTGAGCAGCACGGCCAGCTCGAGCAGGTCGGACACCGATTCCGCCATCGAGATGATCGAGGTGTGGATGATCTTGTGACCGTAGCGCCGCTGCGCCTCCACCGCCATGCGGAACACCGCCAGTTCGCCCTGCGTCTCCTCGGAGTACTCGAGGAAGGGCGAGGTCAGCAGGCGCGGCGAATCCAGCTCCTTTTCGAGGATGGCGATGCGGCCGGCCTCGTCCTGCGCGAGATAGTCGGTGCCGGGTGCCATCGCCTCGATCAGCTCGGCCACGGTACGCTCGTGCACGGCAGAGTTCTGGCGCAGGTCGATCGAGGCCAGGTGAAAGCCGAAGCAGTCGATCGCGCGCAGCAGGCGCTGCAGGCGACCGCGGGTCAGGATGGCGGCGCCGTTCTCGCACAACGAAGCCCGGATGATCTCGAGATCGGCCCGGAACTCGGCGGGATGGGCATACGGGTGCCAGTCGCCCTCCGGCTTGTCCTCGAAGGCGTCCAGCGTCGCGCGCACCCGCTGCATCAGGCCGTTGAGCGCGCGGCGGTAGGGCTCGTTCTGCTGTTGTTCGCGGCCGTCGTCGCCGATGTCGGCGAGCCGCTTCAGCTCGGGCGAGATGGTGATGATGTTTTCCGACAGCGTCAGCTCGCGGCGCAGCCGGCCGAGCTCGTCGCCGTAATGCGTCATGATCTTGGTGCCGTGCATCCGCGCGGTCTGCGCGAGCACGTCAGCCTTGACGAAGGGGTTGCCGTCGCGGTCGCCGCCGATCCAGCTGCCCATGCGCAGGAACGAGGGGATCGGCCGCGGCGCCTCGTCCGGCGCGAAGGCGGCGACCTCCGTCTCGAGCTGCGCGTAGAGCGAGGGCAGCTCGAACAGCAGCGAATAGTCGTAATAGGTGATGCCGTTGTCGACCTCGTCGATCACGGTGAGCTTGCGGCGGCGCAGCAGGCTCGTCTGCCACAGCGACAGCACGGCCTCGCGCAGCGTCTGGCCGATCTGTTCGCGCTCCTCCGCCGGCAGGTCGCGGTCGTTGTAGAAGTCGAGCCTGCGGGCGACGGCGAGCTCCCAATCCTGCGTCGAGCGCCGGCGCACCTCCGTCGGATGCGCCGTCAGCACCGGCGAGATGAAAGCGCCCTCGAAGAAGCTCTGCAGCTCGTCGCGGGTGATGCCCGCCTCCCTGGCGTCCTCCAGCGCGCGGCGCATCGTGCCGATGCGCGGCTTGGAGCCGGCGATGGCATGGGCCCGGGTGCGGCGGCGGTGGTGGGCGTCCTCGGCGATGTTGGCGAGGTGCGAGAAGTAGGAGAACGAGCGCACCACCAGCGCCGCCTCGCCGGGCGACAGCTTGCCAAGGATCTCGGTGAGCTTGGCGCCGTCCTTGGGGTCGCGGCTCTTGTGGAAGCGCACGGAGGTCTGGCGGATCTCCTCGACGATGGCGAAGATCGCCTCGCCCTCCTGGTCGCGGATCGTGTCGCCCAGGATCGCGCCGAGCAGCCGGATGTCGTCGCGCAGCGGCCCGTCCTTGTCGGCGAACGGCTGGAACTCGGCGAATTCGGCGGCTTCCGATTTCATGTTCGTCACTTGACGCTCCCGCTTTACGCCGGCCTTTCGCGCTTGGCCAACCTCAACCTTGTCTATAAGCGCCCGGCAAGTTCCGCCACAGGGCGCGGCGCGCAAGGCCCGCGCCACGAGTTAAAACTGCGTGCCGCCCACGTTTTGCGCAGCTCCAATGTGTCGGCGTTGGGTCGTAGATGCAACGCGGCCAAAACCAGAGCGTCACCTTGCCACCATTTTTTGATATAGGCTGGAGATCACTACAATCTGTCGGTGGCCCAGCAAAACCCGAATAATTGTCGTTGTTGTTGGAAGCCTATGAAGCACGCGGCAGATGCGAGAAATGGCCTGTCTCCTCCGCCAGGATCTATACCCATCGAGGATTTCGTATGATGAAGGGAGATCTCGTTTACGGAGATGGAACATTGGTAAAGTTAGGCGATATGGTCGACATGAACGGAGGCTATAATGGAACTGTGGTTTTGATAATTGGAAAGACGCAAGCATTGGGCGATTTGCAAGCGGCGGATTGGAATTATCTAGAAAATGGCGTTATGATCATGAGCGATTTCGGATTAATGCATTACGATATAGAAAACCTTGCTTATCTAGAACTAATTTCTCGCGCAAATTAGAAAAGCGGAGTCGAGTTGCATGCTTCCGCGTCGCATACTATCGGTTGGATAATCATGGCTCCGGAGAGAACGCCGGCACGGTCTGATCCCACCCCCGGCTTGACTTCGGTTTCTGTACCGAATAGTGTCTTAGCTGCAAACTTTCGCAAGACTCACGCCCCTTGACCACCACTCTCGATCAGCTCGCCGCCCGCCGCGCCGAGGCCTACGCCGGGGGCGGCGAGCGGCGCGTCGCGGCGCAGCACGCCAAGGGCAAGCTCACGGCGCGCGAGCGCATCGAGCTCTTGCTGGACGAGGGCTCGTTCGAGGAACTCGACACCTTCGTCACGCACCGCATCACCGATTTCGGCATGGCCGAACAGAAGATCCCCGGCGACGGCGTGGTCACCGGCTACGGCACGATCTCGGGCCGCGCCGTCTTCGTCTTCTCCAAGGACTTCACCGTGTTCGGCGGCTCGCTCTCCGAGGCGCATGCGCAGAAGATCATGAAGGTGCAGGACATGGCGCTGCGCAACCGCGCCCCGATCATCGGCCTGTTCGACGCCGGCGGCGCTCGCATCCAGGAGGGCGTGGCGGCGCTCGGCGGCTACGCCGAGGTGTTCCAGCGCAACGTGCTGGCCTCGGGCGTCATCCCGCAGATCTCCGTCATCATGGGACCCTGCGCCGGCGGCGACGTGTACTCGCCGGCAATGACCGACTTCATCTTCATGGTTCGCGGCACGAGCTACATGTTCGTGACCGGGCCCGACGTGGTGAAGACCGTCACCAACGAGACGGTGACGGCCGAGGAGCTGGGGGGCGCCTCGATCCACACGGTGAAGTCGGCGGTGGCCGACAAGGCCTACGCCAACGACCTCGAGGCGCTGCTGCAGATGCGCCGCCTCGTCGATTTCCTGCCGGCCTCCAACGTGGCGCCGGCGCCGGAATGGCCGGCCGAGGCGGCCGAGGCCGACGACCCCTCGCTCGACACGCTGGTGCCGGACAACCCGAACACGCCCTACGACATCAAGGAGCTCATCGTGAAGACCGCCGACGACGGCGACTTCTTCGAGATCCAGGAGGCCTTCGCCCGCAACATCGTCATCGGGCTCGGCCGGGTCGAGGGACGCACGGTGGGCTTCGTCGCCAACCAGCCGGCCGTCTTGGCCGGCGTGCTGGACAGCGACGCCTCGCGCAAGGCGGCGCGTTTCGTGCGCTTCTGCGACTGCTTCAACATCCCCCTCGTCACCTTCGTCGACGTGCCGGGCTTCCTGCCCGGCGTCGCGCAGGAATACGGCGGCCTCATCAAGCACGGCGCCAAGCTGCTCTACGCCTACGCCGAGGCCACCGTGCCCAAGGTGACGATCATCACGCGCAAGGCCTTCGGCGGCGCCTACGACGTGATGGCCTCCAAGCACCTGCGGGGCGACCTGAACTACGCCTGGCCCACCGCGCAGATCGCGGTGATGGGCGCCAAGGGCGCGGTCGAGATCATCTTCCGCGCCGATGTCGGCGACGACGCCAAGATCGCCGCGCGCACCGCGGAATACGAGGCGCGCTTCCTCTCGCCCTTCGTCGCCGCGGAGCGCGGCTACGTCGACGAGGTGATCCTGCCGCGCACGACCCGCCGCCGCGTGGCGCGGGGGTTGGCGATGTTGCGCGGCAAGACGCTGGAGAACCCGTGGAAGAAGCACGGGAACATCCCGCTGTGATGCCGCCCCCTACGCGCCGCTCGCGACCTGCTTCGGCCAGAACGCCTCGTCCTCGGCCTGGTCGATCGTGAAAGGAGGTGCCTCGGGCAACAGGCTAAGCTCGAGGCCGGTCTCCGACACGGCCAGCTTGCGGGCCGCACGATAGGCCTTCGCGAACAGCGCGTCGCGTTGCGGCGCGAGGCCCGGACTTTCTTCGAGATGCTCGGCGATTTCCGAACGCTGTCCGACGATCGTGATCGTCCAGCTTCGGCCGTCCGGTAGCACGATCGCGACCGACGTCGCCTCGCCCGCCGGACGAAGCGACATGGAGTGGGTGGATGATGCCGCTTCCGAAACCGCGACGCAGTTCGGGCTCGGCATGCGCGCATTGGCGATCAAAAGCGGTCAACCGTCAACGGGGGTGGGACATGGCCGCGTGCACGATTGCACAGGGAAACGTTGTCCGATTGGGGAAAAAGATTCTATCGGGACCCCTGTCTTCCTCACCGAGAAAAGGCGAATCTCCTTCATGATTTCGCCGGGCGAAGCTGCGCCGTGGTCCGTAAGCCGTCAGTCCAGCTTCTCGACGAGGTAGGTGCGCACGGCGGCGACCTTGTCGCGGCCCTCCTTCAGCTTGCCGAGCTCGGGCGAGTCCAGCCATTTGCGTGCGTCTTCCACCGAAGGGAAGCTGATGACGCTGAGGTTCGAGGGCGTGCCGCCGAAGAGCGAGGTGACCTTCTCGCGCATCACGAACTCGCCCTTGTAGTCCTTCAGCGTGGCGCGGACCTTCGGCGCGTAGTCCTTGAAGGCGGCCGGATCCTTGACGTCGAACTCGTAGAGCACGAAGGCCAGATGGGACGCCGTCGGCATCTTCTGCGCCGCCGCCGGCCCGGCGAACGTGGCGGCCGCGACGAGGCAGAGGGCGAGAGCGAAACGAACCGCAATTGTCATGGCAGCCTCCTCGGCGGACACGCCGGGGTCCGACGCCGCTCCACCCCCTGATCATGCGGTGCCGGCGCCCGCAAGAACCGGGTGGCCACACGCGTTGCGGAAAGGGCCTCGTTCCCCTAGAACGCCGGCTTCGCGCGTCCGCCGGGCCACGGTTTTCGCGCGCCGCCTCCGGATCACCGCCTCGTCATGCAGACCGTCCTCATCGTCGTCCACCTCCTGATCGTCGTCGCCCTCGTGGTGGTGGTGCTGCTGCAGCGTTCGGAAGGCGGCGCGCTGGGCATGGGCGGGGGCGGCGGCTTCATGACCGGGCGCGGCCAGGCCAACGTGCTGACGCGCGCCACCGCGATCCTCGCGGCGCTGTTCTTCGCCACGAGCCTCGGTCTGACGCTGCTCGCCCGCTACGGCCACGGCAACCAGCTGAACTTCAACGTGCCGGCGGGGCCGGCCGAGAAGGCGCCGGCGCTGCCCTCGTCCAAGGGGCAGGGCAGCGTGCTCGACCAGGTGCGCGCCATCGAGCAGCAGCGCGGTGCCGGCGGGGCGGCTCCAGGCGGCACGGCGACGCCCGCCGCTCCGGCCGCGACC
>CAZZWW010000178.1:0-6497 GCA_964657815.1 Vulcanimicrobiota bacterium
GCCGATCGATCCGGACGCGACGCCCTACCTCCTGTTCCTCGGCCGGATCTCGCCGGAGAAACGCCCGGACCGCGCCATCGCGGTCGCCAAGGCCTGCGGCATTACGCTCAAGATCGCGGCCAAGGTCGACGCCGCCGACCGCGCCTACTACGTGAAAGAGATCGAGCCCTTGCTCGACGATCCGCTCATCCAATTCATCGGCGAGGTCGGCGAGGCCGAGAAGCCGGCGCTGCTCGGCGGCGCGAAGGCGCTGCTGTTTCCGATCGACTGGCCGGAGCCGTTCGGCCTCGTCATGATCGAGGCGATGTCCTACGGCACGCCCGTGGTCGCGTGGCGCTGCGGCTCCGTGCCGGAAGTGATGGAGGACGGCGTGACCGGCTTCGTCGTCGACGACAACGCCGAAGCGATCCAAGCCGTCGCAAAGCTCGACTCCATCGACCGCGCCGCCGTCAGGGCGACCTTCGAGCGGCGTTTCGCGGCCAGCGTCATGGCGGCGAGCTACGTCGCGCTCTACGAGGAGGTGATCGCCGCCGACATGCCGCGCGACGCCCCCGTCCCTCTTCTCCAGGCAGCACAGTGATGACCAAGTCCGATCCGGAGCCGCTCCTGGCGGAATCACCCGAGGTCGCGAGCGACCCGCGGCAGTTCGTGCTGAAGAACGGCGACATGTTCATGGTCGGCGACGCCGTCGGCAACGTGACCGGCGCCTCGGAGGGGCTGTTCTTCAACGACACCCGGATGCTGTCGCACTTCCGGCTGTGCGTCGGCGGCCGCGCGCTGTCGCTGCTCGGCGCGGCGGTGGGGCAGGACAACGTCACCTTCCACTCGAACCTGACCAACAAGCCGCTGCCGCCGATCGGCGGCACGCCGACGCCGGAAGGCATCATCCACGTCGAGCGCGCCCGCATCCTGTGGCAGGAGCGCCTCTACGAGCGCCTCCGCATCACCAACTACGGCCGCAAGGCCACCCAGATGATGCTGCGGCTCGATCTCGCCGCGGACTTTCGCGACATGTTCGAGGTCCGCGGCATCGCGCGCAAGGCCCGCGGCACGATGCAGGATCCGCTCATCACGGATCATTCCGTGGAGTTCCGCTACCTCGGCCTCGACGCGACCGCACGCTCCTCGGTCATCAGCCTCTCGATCAAGCCGAGCCGGATCGAGGCGACCGGCATGACCATCGACGTCGAGCTGACCTCCGGCGAGGAGATCGACCTCTACCTCGAGGTCGGCATCGAGGACGCGCCGCTGCCCTCCAGCCAGCGCTTCCAGGCCGCCATGGCCCGCGCGCAGGCCGAAGTGGAGACGCGCCGCAACACCGGCGCCACCGTGGAGACCAACGGCCGGCTCTTCAGCGAATGGCTCGGCAAGTCGCGCGCCGACATCGCGCTGCTGACGACGGAGCTCGACACCGGCCCCTATCCCTATGCCGGCATCCCCTGGTTCTCGACGGCGTTCGGCCGCGACGCGATCATCACCTCGCTGCAGATGCTGTGGCTCGACCCCTCGCTCGCCGGCGGCGTGCTGCGTTTCCTCGCCGCCCACCAGGCGACCGAGACCTCCCGGTTCTTCGATTCCGCGCCCGGCAAGATCATGCACGAGATGCGCAAGGGCGAGATGGTGACGCTCGGCGAACTGCCGTTCTCGCGCTACTACGGCGGCGTCGACACGACGCCGCTGTTCGTGCTGCTGGCCGGAGCCTACGCCGAGCGGACCGGCGATCTCGCCCTCATCGACCAGCTCTGGCCCAACCTGCTCGCCGCCGTGCGCTGGATCGAGGGCGCGACCAATGCCGAGGGCTTCCTCGACTACGCCCGCGGCGCCTCCACCGGCCTCGCCAACCAGGGCTGGAAGGACAGCGAGGATTCCGTCTTCGACGCGGCCGGCGACGACGTCGTCGGCCCGATCGCGCTCTGCGAGGTGCAGGGCTACGTCTTCGCCGCCTTCAAGGCGATGGCCGATCTCGCCGGACGGCTCGGCTCGCCCGACGAGAGCGCGACCTGGCGTGCCAAGGCCGAGCACCTCCGCCTCGCCGTCGAGAACAGGTTCTGGCTGGACGACCTCGGCACCTACGCCGAGGCGCTCGACGGCCGGGGCAAGGCGTGCCGCATCCGCACCTCGAACCCCGGCCATCTGCTCTACTGCCGGCTGCCGACCGCCGAGCGCGCGGCCGAGGTGTCGCGCCTGTTGACGGGGCCGCGCTTCAACTCGGGCTGGGGCATCCGCACGCTCGCCGCCGGCGAGAGCCGCTACAATCCGATGTCCTATCACAACGGCTCGACCTGGCCGCACGACACGGCGATCTGCGCCGCCGGCATGTCGAACTACGGCGAGCGCGACAGCGTCGTCGGCCTCCTGAGCAACAGCTTCGAGGCGGCGGTGAAATACGAGATGCGGCTGCCCGAGCTGATGGGCGGGTTCGAACGCCGCGAGGGCGAGCCGCCGATCGGCTATCCCGTCGCCTGCCGCCCGCAGGCCTGGGCCTCGGGCTCGGCCTTCATGATGCTGCAGGCGGTGCTCGGCCTCACCGTCGACGCCTGGCGCGGCGAGATCCACATCAACCGCCCGAGCCTGCCCCGCGGCATCGACCAACTGACCCTGCGCCACCTCGTCGTCGGCGAGCGCATGATCGACCTCACCTTCCAGCGCGCCGGCGACCGCATCGCCGTGCACCCGCAGGCGGCGGGACCCGACCCGATCCCGGTGCTGATCTACGGGTGAGGAAGGCTTTGCCGTTGCGCGCGGCGGGAACACGATTCATAACGCAACCATGGCGACCCCGGAGGAACGCGCGCGCCGGCTGATCGACGCCCGGCTCGGCGCCGCTGGCTGGCGTATTCAGGACCGTGCCGGTCTCGTCGAATGTGCCTTGCTTCTAATTCTCTGACGCATGACCACGGCCGCCGACATCGATGCGATGTTGACAGCGCCCAAGACGCTTGCCGGCGTCGCGCGATGGATCGAAGACGAACGCGGATCAGTTGCAAAGCTGTCCGTGCCTGTCGCGCAGGCCGGGATCGTCGGCGGATCGGTGCTGAGAGCCAACGCGACTTTGCACACTGACCCACAGCGCGGTGGCTGTGTTCTGATCTACGAAGGACGCCCGATCCAACGCATGTCGTATCGTCCGGACCATGCCCACGCCAATCCGTTCGCGTCCGGTGCATCGCTCGCCCATCGCGGGCTTCGCTTGGATCCGAACGTGAGCCGATTGCATCCATGGCGTCTCAATCGGGTTTGGCCGCGCCCGTTGTCCGACAATGTCGCGTTTGCGGAACGCCTCGAGCCGGAGCCGCTCTCGCTGGAAGCGGCGCTGGCGATCTTTCTTGGGTTTTGCGCTATAATCGGTGACCTCCCGCCGCCACCCTGGGAGCCGAGACTGCTGTGACTATTCCGACGTTGCTCACTCCTGGTTTCGCGCTGCCGAGCGGTCTCGACGATTCCGATGCCATGCGGTTCGAGACCACGACGCTGATGCCGGGGGGCACCCTCGCCACACTCTCGGTGCGGCCGATGGGCCAACATTATCGGGTCGGCGATGATGGCGGCGGACGTGCCGCCTTACTGGCTCTCGGCATCCACCAGTTGACAAGCGGAGACACGCAGCGCGGCAATGAGATCGCCGACAAACAGGGCCTGATCTACGATGGTGAGGGCTTCAGCCTGCTCGACGTCTCGACCGACCAGATCCCTGCCGCAATCGCCTATGTCGCCGACGCTTCCCGCGCCTGGGCGACGGGTGCAATCGAGGCTCGGTTCAAGCGGTTGGAAGAGGATCTAGCCGAGCAGACCCTCGGAAGACTGAAGGCCGTCCTGCCCGGGCTGGAAATCGTCGCCAATCGCAAGCTGCAGGGCGCGAGCAGCAAGCAGCATCGCTACGATGTCGTAGTCACCTTGCCGCGCCATCGTTTCGCGGTCTTCGAGACGGTTGTGCGACGACCGTCGTCCATTGCTGCCGCGCATCTCAAATTCTTCGATCTCCGCGAAGCTCACGACGATTGGCCCCGCGAAGCCGTTGTCGACGATTACACTGCTTGGCCTTCGGACGATCTTGCCGTCCTTCAGCAGGTGGCAAGCCACGTCCGCGGTTTTGATCGTGCCTGGGCCGACCTAGGGCTTCTGACAGCATGAACGGACTTCAAACCTGAATGGAAAGGGCGATGCCTGCAACGTCGCCGCGAGCCTGAGCCGCCGCCGCCTCCACCTTGACGCCAACTCCGCCGCGTTCCCATATCTCCCGAGCATGCCCCAGACCCAACCCGGCCGCCCGACCCGATGAACGTCATGCCCTCCAAGCTGGCGAGCCAGCGCGAGGTGGAGACGCCGACGTCGCGGCTGGAGCGGTTCGGCGCCGAGGCGCCGCTCAAGATGGACGCGGGTGTCGCGCTCTCGCCCTTCGCCATCGCCTACCAGACCTACGGGACGCTGAACGCCGCCAGGTCCAACGCGATCCTGGTCTGCCACGCGCTGACCGGCGACCAGCACGTGGCCAGCGAGAACCCCGTCACCGGCAAGCCGGGCTGGTGGGCGAGCCTGGTGGGGCCGGGCAAGCCGGTCGACACCAACCGCTATTTCGTCATCGCCACCAACGTCATCGGCGGCTGCATGGGCACCACCGGGCCGGCCTCGACCAACCCGGCGACCGGGCGCCCCTACGCGCTCGACCTGCCGATGGTGACGATCCGCGACATGGTCCGGGCCCAGGCCATGCTGATCGACCGGCTCGGCATCGACACGCTGTTCGCCGTGATCGGCGGCTCGATGGGCGGCATGCAGGTGCTGCAATGGGCGGCGAGCTACCCGGAGCGGGTGTTCTGCGCCATGCCGGTGGCCACCGCGGCGCGGCACTCCAGCCAGAACATCGCCTTCCACGAGGTCGGGCGGCAGGCGGTGATGGCCGACCCCGACTGGTGCAAGGGCCGCTACCTCGACGAGGGGCGCCACCCCGGCAAGGGCCTCGCCGTGGCGCGCATGGCGGCGCACATCACCTACCTCTCCAACGAGGCGCTGCAGCGCAAGTTCGGCCGCAAGCTGCAGGGGCGCGACGCGCCGACCTTCTCCTTCGACGCCGACTTCCAGATCGAGAACTACCTGCGCTACCAGGGGCTCAGCTTCGTCGACCGGTTCGACGCCAACTCCTACCTCTACGTCACGCGGGCCTGCGACTACTTCGACCTCGCCGCCGATTACGGCGGCCGGCTCGCCGAGGCCTTCCGCGGCACGAGGACCAAGTTCTGCGTGGTCTCGTTCTCCTCGGACTGGCTCTACCCGACCTCGGCCTCGCGCCACATCGTCCACGCGCTCAACGCGTCGGGCGCCTCGGTCTCCTTCGTCGACGTCATGACCGACCGCGGCCACGACGCCTTCCTCATCGAGGACCCCGAGTTCAACGCCACCGCCCACGGCTTCCTCGAGGGCTGCGCCAGGGCCCGGGGTCTGGCAAAGGCATGAATCCGCAGCGCTTCGCGCCCGGCGACAAGCGGGCGAGCCTGCGGCCCGACCTCTACGAGGTGGCCCGCCTGCTGCAGCCGCGCACCCGGGTGCTCGACGTCGGCTGCGGCGACGGCACGCTGCTGCACTATCTGGCCGAGGACCACGGCGTCGACGCGCGCGGCATCGAGCTCTCGCAGAAGGGCGTGAATCACTGCGTCGCCAACGGCTTGTCCGTCATCCAGGGCGACGCCGACACCGACCTCGCCGACTATCCCGACGACGCCTTCGACTTCGTCATCCTCTCCCAGACCCTCCAGGCCACGCGCAGGCCACGCCAGGTGCTGGAGCACATGCTGCGCATCGGCCGCCACGCCGTCGTGTCCTTCCCCAACTTCGGCCACTGGCGGGTGCGCGGCCAGCTGCTGCTGCGCGGGCGCATGCCGATCACGGATGCGCTGTCCTATCAATGGTTTGACACGCCCAACATCCACGCCTTCACCATCCGCGACTTCGTCGACCTGGTGGACCTGTCCGACGGCATCATCGAGCGCAGCCTGGCGCTCGACGGTGACGGCCGCCCGATCTCGCTGAAAGTGCCGTGGTGGGTTTGGAACCTGTTCGGGGCGCAGGCGGTGTTCCTGCTGACGCGTCGCCGCCGGGGCTGAGGTCGCCTGCCGCCGACATCGGCCGGACGATTGTCGCCCCGAGCCGACTTGGGGTTCCCTCCGGCCGGCATCCCATGTCGGCGCTCGCCGACTGAAGTTGCGGCCCATGTCGGCGCCCGCCGACCAAACTAGAACCCCAATGTCGGCGCCCGCCGACCACAATAGAGCCCCGTATCCTGCCTCGCCGACCGCACTATAGGTACCACCGAAAGCCTGGTGCATCAAGCCCGCGACATGCCGGATCGGACGGATCGGAACCTGTCTTGCCAGCGTCACGACGATGCGCTTAGCTCGTCCCGAACAGTCGAAGGCGGCCCATTTCAACCGATCGCATTTGAGCGGGAGCCATCATGACCTCCGACCGCGTCGCCTATTCCCAGTCCGGCCGCATGATGGCGG
>CAZZWW010000179.1:0-5885 GCA_964657815.1 Vulcanimicrobiota bacterium
CGTCCACCACAGCGGCTTCGCCAATCTCTCGTCGGGTGCCGCGATGTCGGCGGAAGCGCTCGCCGCCCTGTTCCCGGATGGCACCTTCTACGACGACGCCGAGCTGACGCGTGCGCTGGTTGAAGCGCGCGCCCCGCTTCCGCAGGCGCCCGACGCGCTCGACGCGGTGGAAGCCTTCTCCCTCACGGTCGGGGACGCGCTGCCGCCGCGCCCGGTCCTGGCCGGCATCGCCCTTCCGCCGCCCGGCGCCGCGCTGCGGAAGAACCCGCTCTACGGCGACGACGACCGCATCGCCTGGCCCTCCGCGCGGTACCGCGAGGAATACGCGCCGCGCGCCACCTACCCCGAGCATTCGCAGGCGCCGCGCACCGCACGTCGCGTACCGGCCACCGAGACGAGCGCCCGCTCGCGCGAGCTGGTCGACCTGCCGGAGCGCTGGTGATGCTGCGCTGGGGCATCGTCGGCTTCGGCTGGGTCGCGCGCGACTTCATGGCGCCGGGCATCGCGGCCGCGGGCGACCGCGTCGCCGCCGTCTGCGATCACGATCCTTCCGCGCGCGGGGCAGCAGAGCGCCTCGACGCGACAGCCCACGCCGACCTCGACGGCCTGCTCGGCGAGCGGCTCGACGCCGTCTACGTGGCCACGCCCAATCACCTCCATCGCGGCGCCGTCGAGGCCTGCCTCGCCGCCGGCGTGCCGGTGCTCTGCGAGAAACCGATGGCGGCGACGCTCTCGGATGCCTCGGCGATGGTCGCGGCGGCGCGGAGCACGGGCATCTTGCTTGGAATGGCGTTCGACCAGCGCCGCCACCCGGCCCACGTCGCCATCCGCAATGCGATCGCGAACGGCTTCATCGGGATGCCCACGGCGATCCGCATCGTCTACGGCTGCTGGCTCGACAGGGACTGGAGCGCGGGGACGCGCGGACGCACCGACAACTGGCGTATCGACGCCGTCCGCGCCGGCGGCGGCGCGGTCATCGACCTGGCGCCGCACGGCCTCGACCTCGCCGACATGCTGCTCGGCGAGCCGGTCGTCGCGCTCGCCGGGCTGCTGCAGCGGCGCGTGCAGGGCTACGACGTCGACGACGGCGGCATGCTCGTGGGCCGCACGGCCAGGGGCGTGCTGGTCGGCCTGCACAACAGCTACAACACGCCCGAGACCCTGCCGCGGCGCCGCCTCGAGATCGTCGGCACGCGCGGCCAGATCGTCGCCACGGACACGATGGGCCAGGACCCCGGCGGCTCGGTCTTCTTCACCGACGCGTTGAACTGCGACAAGCGCCCCCTCGCCTTCGACGCCGCGCTGTCGCCCTTCACCGAGCAAGCCCGCGCCTTCGCCGCCGCCGTGCGCGGCGAGCCCCACGATTTCGATCCCGCGCGCGACCTCGCGGCGCTGCGCCTGCTGCTGTCCGTCGAGGCGGAGATGCCGCACGCGCTGAAGCCTGCCGCCTGATGCACTCGCTCCTCGAGAGGACCCCGACTTGACCGGCCTACCCTCCAACCTCGGCGACGCGGCCCGCGCCTACGTCGCCGGCATGCCGAACGGCGAGATCGTCGCCTTTCCCATCACCGGCCTCGACGTGATCGGCCTGCCGGTGTGGATCGTCGCGCTGTTTCCCGAGGATGCGCGCCTCGCCGACATCATGCCCTACGGCGTCGGCTACGGCACCACCGACGAGCAGGCGGTGCTCGGCGGCCTCGGCGAATGCGCGGAGATGATCTACTCCGTGCTGACGCTGCCGCACGCCAAGCGCACGCGGGCCAGCTGGACCGACTTGGTGGCCTCGCTCGGCGCCGATGCGGTGGCCGACCCGCTGACGCTCGGCTTGCCGGCGGGCTCGCCGGTCGGGCGCGACACGGTGCTCGATTGGGTTGAAAGCCGCCGCCGGCGCGACGACGCCACCGTTCTGGTGCCCATCGACGTGGTCGCCCTGAACGACAAGGAACTCGCCCCGGGCTACGCGCCGTTCGCGACGCTGATCACCAACGGCATGGGGGCGGGGCCGGACATCGAATGGGCGGTCGGCCACGGCCTGATGGAGCTGCTGCAGCGCGACGGCAACGGCCTGCTGTTCAAGGCGCTCGACCGCGGCGTGGCGCTCGACCTGCCGCAGCCGTTGCCCTCTGAGATCGACACGATCCTGCAGCGTTTCCAGCAGGCCGGCGTCCGCGCGATCCCGAAGTTCGCGACCGACGAGTTCGGCCTCTCCAACGTCTATTGCGTCGGCCTGGAGACCGACGGCCGCGAGCCGCCGCTGCCGATCATGGTGACGGCCTGCGGCGAGGCCTGCCATCCCGACCGCGAGCGCGCGCTCGCCAAGGCGATGTGCGAGTTCGCGGCGTCGCGCGTGCGCAAGGCGTTCGCGCACGGGCCGCAGGACTTCGTGCGCGGCGCCGGCCCGCGCGACTACGTCGAGCGCTTCATGCGCCAGGCTGGCTCCGGCGTCGGCGCGCAGGAGGGACGCGCGTTCCGCACGATGCGGGACTGGTCCGGACGGCGCCCGGCGGAGATCCGCGGCTGGCTCGCCGACACGGTGCACGCCGTGCGGGACCACAAGGCCTTCGAGACGCTGCCGAACACGCCGTGCGAAGGCTCGCGCGAAGCCGGGCGGATCGCACGCGAGCGCGTCGAGGCGGCCGGCATCGACCTGCTCTGCGTCGACTTCACGCCGCCCGGCGCGCCGGTCAGCGTGGTCAAGGTGATCGCGCCGGGCCTTGAGGTCGAGACCATGAGCTACGGCCGCATCGGTGAGCGCAACACCCGCAAGCTGATCGAGCGCGGCGACCCGCTGATCCGTTTCGGCACGCCGTCGGCCACGCTGAAGCCGGTGCGGCTCACCCCGGAAGCCCTCGCCCGCTTCGGCGGGCAGCCGCTGTTCGACACGGCGCTGGCGGAGCGGATCGTCGGCCCGCTCTACCCGCTCTACCGCGAGCCGGAGGCCCACCATGTCGCGTCGGCCGAGGCGATGGCGGCGGAATGAGCCTGCGCTTCGCCTACAACACCAACGGCTGCGGCAGCCACCGCCTGTCCGATGCGCTCGACCTGATGGCGGAGGCCGGCTATTCCGGCGTCGCCCTGACGCTCGACCACCACCATCTCGATCCGTTCGCCGAGACCTGGGAGAGCGACGCGCGGGTTCTGCGCCGCCGCCTCGACGGGCTCGGCTTCGGCTCGGTCATCGAGACGGGCGCGCGCTTCCTGCTCGATCCCCGCGCCAAGCACGAGCCGACGCTCGTCACCGCCGATGTCGCGGGTCGCGCCAAGCGGATCGCGTTCCTGCAGCGCGCCCTCGACATCGCCGCGATCCTCGGCTCGGAGGCGGTCTCCTTCTGGGCCGGCGTGCCGAAGCCCGGCGTCGACCGGGACGAGGCGCGGGGCTGGCTGCTCGACGGGCTCGTCGAGGTCGTCACCCATGCCGAGTGCAACGGCGTCGTGGCGGCGCTCGAGCCCGAGCCCGGCATGCTGATCGAGACGCCGGCGGACTGGGAGGCGCTCGACGTGCCGGGCCTCGAACTGGCGCTCGACACCGGGCATTGCCTCGTCACGCAGGAGATCGAGCCGGCCGCGGCGGTCCGGCGCTGGGGCTCGCGCCTCGCCACCGTGTCGCTCGAGGACATGAAGCGCGGCCACCACCTGCACCTGCCCTTCGGCGAGGGCGACATGGACGTGCCCGGCGTGCTCGACGCGCTGGAGGCGGTCGGCTTTCGCAAACTCGTCTGCGTGGAGCTGTCGCGCGAGAGCCCGCAGGCCGACAAGGCGATCCCCCGGTCCATCGAATGGCTCCGCACCTGCCGCGAAAGCCGCGCCGCATGAGGATCTGCTTCGTGTCCCGCCGCTTCTTCCCGGCGATCAGCGGGATGAGCATCTACGCCGTCAACCTGCTGCGCGAGCTGGTCGCCGGCGGCCACGACGTCACGATGATCAGCCAGTACTACGACGGCGACCATGCCACCGTGTACGGCGGCGGGCCGCCCCCTGCCGTGCCGGGCGTGAAGGTCATCGGCCTGCCGGCGCTGGGCGAGCAGGACCACGGCGACTTCGAGCGCGACATCGACACCATGATCGCCGCTGTGAAGCGCGAGCATGCGCGCGCGCCCTTCGACGTCCTGCACGCACAATACGGCTATCCCACGGGTTGGGCGGTGCTGCTCGCCGCGGCCGAGACCGGCGTGCCCTGCGTGGTCTCGATCCAGGGCGGCGACGGCCACTGGGTCGGCTCGTGCTGCCGGACGCACTACCAGGCCTTCGGCCGCGTGCTCGACCACGCCGGCGCGCTGCTGATCGGCGGCGAGAGCTTCATCGCCGAAGTGTCGGAGCGCATGAGCGTGCCGCGCGCGCGCTTCACCCGCGTGCCGGGCGCCGTCGACACCGCCAGCTTCAAGCCGGGCCACGAGGTCGGCACGCTCGGAACGCCGCCGCGGCTGCTCTACCACGGCCGGGTCGACCGCCGGAAAGGCGTGCTCGACTTCATCCAGGCCGTCGGCCTGCTCCGCGAGTGGGGCGTGCCCTGCCAGGCGATCGTCTCCGGCATCGGCCCCGACGTCGAGCCGGCGCAAGCCCTGGCCCGAGAGATGCGCTTCGAGCCCGAAACGCTGCGCTTCACCGGTGGTGCCGCCTACGCCGCGACCCCGGCGATCTACGCCGCCGCCGACATCTTCGCCTCGCCGACCTATTCCGAGGGATTCTCCAACACGATCCTCGAAGCCATGGCCTCGGGGCTTCCGGTGGCCAGCTGCGCCGTCGTCGGCGTCACCGATTGCCTGCGCCACGACGACAACGGCCTGCTGACGGAGGCCGGCGACGTACCGGCCCATGCCGAGGCCCTGCGCCGCCTCATCGAGGACGCGCCGCTGCGCCGCCGCATCGCCACGCGCGGGCTCGAGGACTGCCGCGCCAACTATTCCTGGAAGGTCGTCGGCCAACGAGTCGTCGAGGTCTACAGGGAATTGCAGGAGACGTCGCCGGCCGACGACTTCCGCCGCGACCTCGTGGCGAGCCCGTGCCGCTTCCGCGTCCAGCCGCACCTGCTCTGAACGTGCCGACCGCGCTCGCGATCTCGCCGCACCTCGACGACGCCGTCTTCTCCGCCGGCGGCACGCTGGCGCGGCTGGCGCGCGAGGACTGGCGCGTGATCGTGGCG
Source organism: Vulcanimicrobiota bacterium (assembly GCA_964657815.1). Taxonomy (GTDB): domain Bacteria; phylum Pseudomonadota; class Alphaproteobacteria; order Rhizobiales; family Beijerinckiaceae; genus RH-AL1. Next base: position 5,144 of record CAZZWW010000179.1, read on the forward strand.
ACGGTGTTCACCGCCAGCGTCCCCCGCCCGCAAGGCTTCGCGCTGGCCTGCCAGCTCGACAAGGGGCTCGGCCCCGACATCGACTACATGGCCTTGCGCCGCGACGAGGATGCCGCCGCCTGCACGCGCCTCGGCGCCGAGCCGCGATGGCTGCCCTTCGCCGAGGCGCCGCACCGCGGCTACGGCTCGGCGACGGCGCTGTTTTCCGGCCTTCTCGCGGAAGACGGCATCGTCACGTGCCTCGTGCCGGCCTTGCGCGACCTCCTCGACGAGATCGCGCCCGAGCGGGTGCTCGCGCCGCAGGCGATCGGCGCCCACGTCGATCACGTCGCCGTCCTCACGGCGCTGGCCGGCTGTGACAGGCCGATCCGTTGGTGGACCGACTATCCCTATGCGGTGAAGCCCACGCCGCGGCCGAGCCCCGCCATGGATCGCTTCGGATCGTTGGACGATGAACGGATCGAGCTGAGCGAGACGGAGCTCGATGCCAAGGTCGACGCGGTGGCCGCGTATGCGAGTCAGCTCGGCTTCCAGTTCGGTGGGGCCGCCGCCGCGCGGGAGCAGATTGCCGCGACGGGGCGTATCGAGCGCTTCCGCGTCGGCGAGTGACAAGGCCATCGGCTCTAAAACTTGCCCATTGCGCTCGCCGAGGAATGCGCTTCCGGAGAGCGCAACGGGTTCCGGCTTTCCGCTTCGCTCGACGGCATTCACAAATCTGTCTGAGTGCCGGAGCCCCCTTCTC
>CAZZWW010000179.1:5895-6484 GCA_964657815.1 Vulcanimicrobiota bacterium
GTTTCCCGAGCAGACGCGGGGGTTTGCCTCGCAGGAGCGCTCTCGCTTGCGCAAGGACCGCAAAGCCGCCACATCCTATGCAAGGCCGAGCCTCGGCCTATAGGAGCGTTCCATGCCCCAGCCCGGCGGCCGCATCTTCGACGATTTCTCCCGCCTGATGACCGATGCGTCGGGGCTCGCCAGCGGCGTGCGCCGCGAGGTCGACACCCTGGTGCGCGGCCAGGTCGAACGCCTGCTCTCGGCCATGGACGTGGTCTCGCGCGACGAGTTCGAGGCGGTGAAGAGCATGGCCGCGCTGGCCCGCGACGAGAACGAGCGCCTCGAGCGCCGCATCCTCGAGTTGGAGCGCAAGCTCGGCACGGCGCCGACCCCGCCGCCCGGCGCCGGGGCCATCGACATCTAGCCAACCATCCGTCGTTCCGGGGCTCGCGCAGCGAGAACCGGAACCGGTGTGCCCCGTGGTTTCCGGCGACGGGAGCGCTCGCCGGTTCCGGGTTCGCCTGCGGCGCCCCGAAATGACGAGCGTCGTGACGTGTCCCTCAATAATGCGGCGGAGGCGGCTCCGGCGCGCCGGGCTCGCGACGGCCGA